>JAPFFX010000245.1 GCA_026645375.1 Citricoccus sp. WCRC_4
GGCGGGCGCCGCGTCGGGGCCGCGCCGTAGACTGCAGGTCGTGGAAAAGGCGCAGGCCGCGGACGCGGCAATGGGGAAGACGGCCGAGGACAGGACCCGCCGGGCATGGCCGCGGTTCCTCGTCATCGTGCTGTGCCTGGCCGGGCTGGTCGTCGCGCTGCAGTTCATCCAGGGACTGCAGAGCATCGTCGGGCCGGTGTTCCTCGGCCTGAACCTGGTGATCATCGCCTATCCACTGCAGGCGTGGATGATCCACAAGGGCGTCCACCGCTTCCTCGGGGCCTCCGTGACCGTGCTGATCGTGGTGGTCGTGCTGATCGTGTTCCTGGCCCTGATCCTGTGGTCGGCCTCCGAACTGGTGATGGCGCTGCCGGAGTACAGCGCGCAGTTCACCAACATCTACTTCGGCATGGTGAACTGGATCGGCAGCTTCGGCGTCACCCCGGACATGGTCATCGAGCAGCTCTCCGGGCTGAACATGTCCACCGTGGTGTCCACGGCCACGGGCCTGCTCACCGCGGTCCTGTCCAACGTCACCGCCATCATCGGCCTGCTGGCCACCGTCATCATGGCCGTGTTCTTCCTCGCCATGGACTCCGTGGCGGTGGAACGGCGGATCGCGCTGCTGAACACCGCCAACTACGAGCTCGGGCAGGCGCTGACCGCCTTCGCCCAGGGGGTGCGGCGGTACTGGGTCGTCACCACGATCTTCGGGCTGATCGTCGCCGCGCTGGACGTCGCCGCGCTGGCCATCATCGGCGTCCCGATGATCTGGGTCTGGGGCGTGCTGAGCTTCCTGACCAACTACATCCCCAACATCGGGTTCATCATCGGCATGGTCCCGCCGGCCCTGCTCGGCCTGGTGGAGGGCGGCTGGGGTGCGTTCTTCGCGGTGATCGTGGCCTACTCGGTCCTGAACTTCGTGCTGCAGTCGATCATCCAGCCCAAGTTCACCGGCGATGCCGTGGGCGTGATCCCCACCGTCTCCTTCCTGTCCCTGCTGTTCTGGGCCTGGATCCTCGGCCCGCTCGGCGCCATCCTCGCCCTGCCCGCCACGCTGCTGCTGAAGGCGGTCATGGTCGACGCCGACCCGCAGTCCCGCTGGATCAACACGTTCATCGCCTCCGACCTGCGCGGGATGGAGGACCGGAACCGGCGCGCCCTGGCACGGCAGCGCTCCGAGCGGGCCGCGGAGGACGACGCGGCCGCCCTCGCACCCGGCGCCCGGGACGGCGTGCTGCCCGAGGAGGACGCGAGCGAGGGCGCCGGTGCGGGCGGTGGGGCCGGCGACGGGACCGGTGACGGGGCCGGCGACGGCGGTGCGGTCGGGTCCCCGGGCGCCCAGTCTTCTCCACAGTGGACCGAGTGAACCGGGCCGCCCACAGCCCGGCCCCGGCGGGCCGAACCCTGTCCGTCGTCCGTGAAACCATGGAACGATGACCACCCCCACGCTGCCGTACGTCGCCGACCAGGACATCACCGCCCTGGTGGGGTCCGCGGCCGCGGACAGGGGCCAGGCCTACGCCCGCCCGGGCGCGGTCGCCTCGATGCGGTGGGACGCCCCGGAAGGGGCGAGCGCCGGAACACCCGCCCCGCCCGCGACCCTGACCGCGTCGGTGCAGGGCAACGAGCCGCTGCCGTACGAGACGTACGTCCTGCTGGTGCCCGGCCGGCCGGCGTCGTCCCCGGAGGCGCTGGCATCCTGGCGCCCGGTGCGCGGCGGCTGCACCTGCCCGGTGCGCAACGACTGCAAGCACGCCGCGGCGCTGCTCTATGCCGCGACCGAGGAGGCGATGCGCCGGCACCTGCGGCCCCCGGCGCTGCGCGCCGTGCCCGGGGGGACGGCCGAGCCGGACGCCGCGCCCGTGGTGCAGGGCTGGGGCCAGGTGCACCGCTACACCGAGGCGGACGTGTGGGGCGACGACGCCGGAGGCGGCCCCTGGGGTGAGGAGGCAGGGCGCGAGGACTGGCGCTCGGTGCTGGGAGAACTCACCGGGGAGACCCTGGGCATCGGCTCGGACGAACCGGTGGGGATCGGCGTGGAGCTGATGGCCGAGCCGCAGAACCAGATGCGCCGCCGCTGGGGCGCCCACGCCGCCAGCGTCGCGGACGTCCGGTCCGGTGCCGCCCTGCAGGTCCACCTGCGCCCGATGCGCCGGGGCTCCCGGGACAACTGGATCAAGGGCGGGCTGACGTGGAAGAAGTTCCAGTACGGGGGACTGCGCCACCAGCTGCGCGAGGACCACGTGGAACTGCTCGGCCAGTTCTACCGCCTCTTCCTCGCCGAGCGGCCCCAGGGGATGTTCGGCAATGACGAGACCCTGCGGCTGGACCAGCTCTCCGGCCCGCCGGCCTGGCAACTGCTCACCCGCGCCCGGGAGCTCGGGATCGAGTTCGTGGGCCAGGGCGTGGTCGGCGAGGTCGTGCTGGCCGGGCCCGCCAGCGTGCGCCTGGACGTGCGCGGGGAGTCGGACCTCGCCGTCGTGCCCGTGGTGGAGTCCGGGGGGATGCCGGTGCCCGGGGCGCGGGCGGCCGGCACCGGGGGATTCATCGCGGTGGACGTGCCCGACGACGCCCCGCAGTGGGGTGCCCCGGTCCGACTGACGCTGGTGCCCGCCGAGCGCACGCTGCCGCGGCCGGTGCTGGACCTGCTGAAGCAGGACGAGCCGCTGCAGATCCCGGCCGGGGAGACGGAGGAGTTCTTCTACGACGTCTACCCGCGGCTGTCCCGGATGATGCCCGTGGCCAGCACGGACGGGTCCGTCGAGTTCCCGGAGGTGCCCGCCCCCGAGCTGCAGCTGCACGTGAGGTACGGCAAGGACCACCGGGCGAGCCTGGACTGGTCCTGGCTGTACTGGGGCCCGCGCCGCGAATTGCCGCTGGAGTCACGGCGGTCCCGGTCCCGCGGTGGCTGGTCCCCCACGGGCTACTCGGGCCGGGCCCGGAACCCCGAGGCCGATCGGGACATCGAGCACGAGGACGCCGTGCTGGACGCGGTGGGAGAGCACTGGCCGGTCGCCGGCGCAGGCGGGGTGCAGCACCTGGCCGGGATGGAGACGGCGCGGTTCGTCGAGAACGTGCTGCCGGTGCTGCGGGGCCTGGAGCACGTGAGCGTGACCGAACACGGGGCCAGGCCGGACTACCGGGAGCTGACCGACGACCCGCTGGTGCGCATCACCCAGGTCGAGTCCGGGCGGAAGAAGGACAACGACTGGTACGACCTCGGCTTCGAGATCACCATCGGCGGGGAGCTGTTCCCGTTCACCGAGGTGTTCACGGCCCTGGCGGAGGGGCAGAAGGCCCTGATGCTCAAGGACGGCACCTGGTTCCGCCTCGACCACCCCTCCTTCCAGAAACTGCGGGACCTCATCGACGAGGCCGAGGTGATGGGGGACTGGAGCGCCGAACGCCCGCGGATCTCCCGCTACGACGTGGGGCTGTGGGAGGAATTCGAGGACCTCGCCCACGAGTCCGTGGCGGCCCGGGCCTGGCAGGAGACCGTGGGCGCGCTCAAGGACCTGGCCGAGATCCCCACGCCCGAGGTCCCCCCGGGCCTCGACGCCCGGCTTCGTCCCTATCAGCTCGAGGGCTTCGCGTGGCTGAACTTCCTCTACGACCACGGACTCGGCGGCATCCTCGCCGATGACATGGGCCTGGGCAAGACCGTCCAGACCCTCGCGCTCATCGTCCGGGCGCGCGAGCGCGGCGCCCACGGCCCCGGCGAACACCCCGCCGGGGCCACGGCGGAACGGCGCGCGCAGAACCACGGCGAGCCCGCGCCGCCCCCACCGGTGGCGCCCCCGTTCCTGGTGGTGGCGCCGTCCTCGGTGCTGTCCGTCTGGAAGGAGGAGGCCGAGCGCTTCGCGCCGGGCCTGGACCTGCGGGTGCTGGACACCACCGCCGCCAAGCGCGGGACGCCGGTGGCCGAGGAGGTGGCCGGGGCAGACGTGGTGGTCACCAGCTACACCCTGCTGCGGCTGGACTCGGCGCAGTACACCGCGCTGGACTGGGACGGGCTGGTGCTGGACGAGGCGCAGTTCGTGAAGAACCGTTCGGCCAAGGCCCACCAGGCGGCCAGGGACATCCGCGCGCCCTTCCGGCTGGCGATCACCGGCACGCCGATGGAGAACTCGCTGTCCGACCTGTGGTCCCTGCTGTCCCTGACGGCCACCGGGCTGTTCCCCTCGCACACGGTGTTCCGGCAGGAGTACACCAAGCCGATCGAGAC
The DNA here is from genome assembly GCA_026645375.1 of Citricoccus sp. WCRC_4. Classification (GTDB taxonomy): domain Bacteria; phylum Actinomycetota; class Actinomycetes; order Actinomycetales; family Micrococcaceae; genus Citricoccus. The sequence continues at coordinate 4,229 of JAPFFX010000245.1, forward strand.
GCCGGACCCCTCCGATGACGGCGCCCGATTCGCCGCCGAGCGGATGGCGCGGCTGCGGCGGCGGATCCGGCCGTTCATGCTGCGGCGCACCAAGGAGCTCGTGGCCTCGGACCTGCCCCCCAAGCAGGAACAGGTCAGCCACGTCGAACTGGTGCCCAAGCACCGGCGGCTCTACGACCAGGTGCTGCAGCGCGAGCGCAAGAAGGTCCTGGGGCTGCTGCAGAACATGGACGAGAACCGCTTCGTGATCTTCCGCTCCCTGACCCTGCTGCGCATGCTGGCGCTGGACCCGGCGATCGTGGACGAGGAGTACGCCTCCGTGCCCTCCTCCAAGATGGAGCACCTCATGGAGAACCTGGAGGAGATCGTGGCCGAGGGGCACCGGGTGATCATCTTCAGCCAGTTCACCTCGTTCCTGTCCCGGGTGGGGGACCGGCTGGCCGAGCGCGGCGTGGCGTACGCCTACCTGGACGGCTCCACCCGCAACCGCTCCGAGGTGATCAGCCAGTTCAAGAAGGGCACCGCCCCGGCGTTCCTGATCAGCCTCAAGGCCGGCGGCTTCGGGCTGACCCTGACCGAGGCCGACTACGTGTTCCTGCTGGACCCCTGGTGGAACCCGGCCACCGAGGCCCAGGCCGTGGACCGCGCCCACCGGATCGGCCAGGAACGCACCGTCATGGTGTACCGGATGGTGGCCGAGGGGACCATCGAGGAGAAGGTGCTGGCCCTGCAGCAGCGCAAGGCGGCCCTGTTCTCCTCCCTCACCGACGGGGACGCCGCCTTCTCCAGCACCATCACCGCCGACGACGTCCGCGAGCTGTTCGCCCCGGACCGGGGTTGAGAGCTGCCCGGACCGGGGTTGAGGCCCGCCCGGAGCGGGGCTGAGGCCCGTCCCGGACCGGGGCTGAGGCGCTCGTCGGGAACGGTGCTGAGGCACACCCCCGGCACGCGGGATATTGTCCCGCGCGCCGCCCGGCCCTACGGTGATCGCACATCCGGGGTTCACCGACGGCGCACCATGGCCGAATCGGCCCCGACGTCAGAGAGGGGCAGTGGTGATGGGACAGGACGTGAAGCCGGTCGTCGTCGGCGTGGACGGCTCGGAGACCTCCGTGGAGGCCCTGAAGGAGGCCGGGCACATGGCCGCATTGCTGGGCGCCCCGCTGAAGGTGGTGACGGCCTGGCACTGGTCGGTCGTGGCGGCGGCGGTCCCCGCCCCGGATGCCCAGGACTTCCGCGGACGGGCCCAGGAGGCCCTCGACCAGGCGGTCACGGCGGCCTTCGGGGACGACGTGCCCGAGGGGCTGGAACGGGTGGTCAAGGAAGGGCCGCCGGCGCAGGTGCTCCGGCAACTGAGCAAGGACGCATCCCTCGTGGTAGTGGGCAACCGGGGCCACGGGGGTTTCTCCGGCCTGCTCCTGGGGTCGGTCAGCTCCGCCGTGGCCGCCCACGCCCACTGCTCGGTGCTCATCACGCACAAGCACCCCGGGGAGGCGAGCCGCTGAGCGTCAGGCCATCCGCGTCGGCTGCGGCAGTCCCACGTGGCGGATGCCCACGCCGCGTCGGTACAACCGGTGCGCGGGAACCGGCACCACGGTCCGCCCGGGGTAGGCGGCCTCGAGGACCTGGTGCGCGCCCTCGTCATGGGGATCGTCGAAGGACGGCACCACCACGGCCCCGTTGACCGGCAGGACGTTCACGTACGACCAGGACACCTGGCCCCTGCCGTCGGACTCGGCCAGGGGAGCGGTGATGGCGGCGACGTTCAGGGGGCGGCCCCGGGCATCGGTCTCGCCCTGCAGGATCTCCAGTGCCTGCATCGAGACCTCGTGGTCCGGGTGGGCCGGATTCTCCTGCCAGTGCAGCAGCACCACGGTCGGGGAGGCGAACGCCACCACCTGGTCGACCTGCCCGCCCACCCCGTGCGGGCCGGCGTCGCGGGCCAGGCCCCGGGGCAGCCAGATGACCTTGCGGATGTCCGTGTACCGGGTGAACTCCGCCTCCACGTGCGCGCGGGACCACCCCGGGTTGCGCGCGGGGTCCAGGAGCACGGACTCGGAGGCGATCAGCGTCCCCTCGCCGTCGGTGATGAACGCACCACCCTCATTGACCAGCAGGGACAGCTGCCGGTGGGCGCCGGTCAGCTCGGCCAGGGTGCCCCCGGCCACGTCGTCCAGCCGGAACTCGACGCCCGGTCGGCGGCCGAAGCCGTTGAAGACCCAGTCGATCATGCCGATCCGGCGCTGACCCGTCCGCCCGTCCACACCGCCCACCGTGAAGGTCGGACCGGACAGCCGCAGGAACGGGTTGTCCATGGACAGCGGGACCACCGGGATCAGGGGGTCCACGTAGGTGTGCACGATCTGTCGGTCGGCGGGGTCCACCAGCAGGGTGACCGGCTCGTAGTCCATCACCGCATGGGCGACCCGGGCCCAGGCACGGCGGGCGCCGGAGACCTCCCACGAGCTGGCGCCCATCCGCGAGTAGTCCCGGGGGAAGGCCAGCCACAACCGTTCCTGCCGTTCGGTGTCCGCCGGCAGGTGCCAGGTGCCGTCCGCGGTGCCGGTCAGGAGCGCACCGGGACCGGGGGACTCCGCCCCGGGAGCCTGTGCCCCGGGAGGCGGCGGCCATGGGCTGCCCGTGGCCGGAACGGGGGCGCCCGAGGAGGCCTCCCGGCCCGATGACGCCCGGGGTTGCTCGTCCATGGATCCCCTCTCATCAGGTCGTTCACGGGGTGCGCCGGCACCGGCGACCGCCGGCGGGTCCCCCGTGGCGGCCGGCACCTCCCATGCTATGCGAGCGTGCGACGCGCTTCACCCGGAGCCGGTTCGGGGCGCCGGCCCCAGCCCGAGGTCACCGGCCGTTTCCTCCAGGGCCGCGCGGACGGCGACGACGGCGGGAGACCGCGCCGTGGAGGACCGGGTGGACGTGAAGACGGTGCGCATCGGCTGCCCGTCCAGGGGGATCCGCCGCAACCGGGCCGGGGAGCCCATCAGCATCAGCCCGGGCAGCAGGGCCACCGCGTTCCCGGACTCCACCAGGGCCAGATGGGACTGCAGGTCGGACGACACGTAGCGCACGTCCGGTTCGTGGCCGGCCGAGCGGCACACCTGCTCGGCCCAGTGCCGGGTGGCCGTGCCGCGGGGCTCCATCACCCACGGCAGGGGCCGGTGCTCCAGCAGCGCGGGCAGCACGCCTCCGGGCGTCCGCCGTCGCCCGTCCGTCCCGGCCCCCGGCCCCGGACCCCGCTCCGTCTCCGGCACTGCGCCCAGCCGATCGACGTCCATCGACGAGGGGACGGCCAGGTGCAGTTCGTCGCGCAGCAGCGGGCGGCGGTCCAGGCCCGGCCAGTGCGGGGCGGAGTGCCCGGGGTACTGCTCGGCGACGACCACGTCGAAGTCCCGCGCCCAGGTCTCGTGCAGCGCGGTCTCGGGCTCGTACTGGACCACCTCCAGCCGCAGCCCCGGGTGCCGGGTGCGCAGCAGGGTCAGCGCCGGCGGCAGCAGGGTCAGGGCGGCGGACTGGAACACCGCGAGGGTGACCCGCCCGGTGATCTCCTCGCCCGTGGAGACCAGGGCCGCCTCGGCCTGCTCGAGGGCGTCGAGGATCGGATCGGTGCGCTCCACGAGGGCCAGGGCCGCCTCCGTGAGCTGCACCGTGCGCCCGGCCCGCCGCAACAGGACCGTCTTCGTCTCCCGCTCCAGCAGTGCCAACTGCTCCGAGACGGAGGACGGCGCCAGGTTCATGGCCCGGGCCACGGCGGTCATGGTGCCCCGGATGGACAGCTCCCGCAGCAGCACCAGGCGTCGGACGTCCAGCACGATGCCCTCCCATCGGTTCGGCTGATCCGAAGGGTACCCTGCGGAAACGTTCGCTGGTGGTGCAGGATGTGACGGAGAACAATGTCCGTATGAGCATCCCCGTCGCCCACCCGGTGATCCCCGACCCCGCGCCGCTGAAGGCCCTGGCCCCGGCCGCCGTCGAACAGGTCCGCACCTGGCTGCACGAGGCCCGGAACCACCCGACCAACTTCTCCGCGCGGCAGCTGGCCGGCGTGCTGAAGGACCCGGACGGACTGGACTTCACGGTCGGGTTCGTGGACCGCGTGGTGCGGCCGGAGGACCCGGCCATCGCCGCCGAGGCGCTGCGGGACCTGGCCCCACGCACCCCCGGCTTCCTGCCCTGGCCCATGCGGGCGGCCATGGGCGCCGGGGGCCGGCTGGCCCCGGCCGTGCCGCAACTGGCCGTCCCCGCGGCCCGGAAGGTGCTGCGCGAACTCGTCTCCCACCTGATCGTGGACGCCACCGAGGACCGTCTCGGCCCGGCCATCCGGAAGCTGAAGACCCCCGGCACCCGGCTGAACATCAACCTGCTCGGCGAGGCCATCCTCGGACGGGGCGAGGCCGCCAAGCGCATGGCCGGGATCCGCACGCTCATCGAGCGCGACGACGTCGACTACGTCTCCGTCAAGGTCTCCGCCGCCACCGCCCCGCACAGCCCCTGGGCGTTCGAGGAGGCCGTCACCGAGGTCACCGAGTCCCTGCTGCCCCTCTATGAACTGGCCGCCTCCCAGGCCGGCACCCCCGCCGGGTCCACGTTCATCAACCTGGACATGGAGGAGTACCACGACCTCGACATGACGCTGGCCGTGTTCATGCGCCTGATGGACACCCCGCAGCTGCGCACCCTGGAGGCCGGGATCGTGCTGCAGGCCTACCTGCCCGACGCCCTGGACGCCATGATCCGGCTCCAGGAGTGGTCCGCGCGGCGCGTGGCCGACGGGGGCGCCCCGATCAAGGTCCGCGTGGTCAAGGGCGCCAACCTGCCGATGGAGCACGTCCAGGCCTCGCTCACCGGCTGGCCCGCAGCGACCTGCGCGTCCAAGCAGGACACCGACACCAACTACAAGCGCGTGCTCAACTACGCGCTGACCGAGGAGCGTACGCGCAGCGTGCGGATCGGGGTGGCCGGGCACAACCTCTTCGACATCGCCCTGGCCTGGCTGATGGTGCGGGACCGCGGGCTGAGCACCGAACAGGTGGGAGGCCGCCGCCCGGACGTCGAGTTCGAGATGCTGCTGGGCATGGCCACCGGGCAGGCCGAGGCGGTGTAGAAGGACGTCGGCTCGCTGCTGCTCTACACCCCCGTGGTGCACCCGCACGAGTTCGACGTCGCCATCGCCTACCTGGTCCGCCGCCTCGAGGAGGGCGCCAGCCAGGAGAACTTCATGTCCGCCGTCTTCGAGCTCGACTCCGACCCGGAGCTCTTCGCCCGCGAGGAGGCGCGGTTCCTCGCCTCCGTCGCGGGCCTGGACACCGCCATCCCGACGCCGGCGCGCACCCAGGACCGCTCGGCGGCGGATCTCGAGGTGGCCCGGGGAACGGTCCCCCAACCGGTGGACGGCTTCGCCAACGCCCCGGACACCGACCCCTCGCTGGCGGCGAACCGGGACTGGGCGCGGCGCATCATCACGGCCGTCCCCGGCTCGCAACTCGGGGTCGCTCAGGTGGCCGATGCCCGGGTGCGCAGCGCCGGTGAGGTGCGTGCCGCCGTCGGGAAGGCCGTGGACGCGGGACAGGCGTGGCGCACCCTGACCGGGACCCAGCGCGAGACCGTGCTGAACGCCGTGGCCGACGCGCTCGAGGCGCGGCGCGCCGAACTGCTCGAGGTGGCCGCCGCCGAGACCGGCAAGACCCTGGACCAGGGCGATCCCGAGGTCTCCGAGGCCGTCGACTTCGCCCGCTACTACGGACGGCTGGCCCGCGGCCTGGACGAGGTGGAGGGTGCCCGGTTCGTGTCCCCCAAGCTCGTACTGGTCATCCCACCGTGGAACTTCCCCGTGGCGATCCCCACCGGGGGCGTGCTCGCCGGACTGGCGTCCGGGGCGCCCGTGGTGTTCAAGCCGGCGTCGCAGTCGGCGCGGACCGGGGCGGTGGCCCACGCCGCCATCGTCGAGGGGCTGCGCGCCGGACTGGCCGGCCTCGGCACCGGGCCGGGAGGGGAGGCCTGGAGCGAGCAGGAGGCGGCCGCCGTCGCCGCCGACCTGGTCACCCTGGTGACGATCGACGCCGGGGACGAGGCCGCCGTCGGGAAGGAACTCATCACCCACCCGGACGTGGAGCGGGTCATCCTCACCGGCAGCCACGACACCGCCCGGTTGTTCCGGTCCTTCCGGCCCGACCTGCCCCTGCTGGCGGAGACCTCCGGGAAGAACGCGATCATCGTGACGCCCTCGGCCGACCTCGACCTGGCCGCGAAGGACGTGGTCCACTCCGCGTTCGGGCACGCGGGGCAGAAGTGCTCGGCGTCCTCGCTGGTGATCCTGGTCGGCTCCGTCGCCACCTCGAAGCGGTTCCACCGCCAGGTGCTGGACGCCGCCTCGTCGCTGACCGTCGGTTACCCGGAGGATCCGCGCTCGCAGATGGGGCCGGTGATCGAGGTGCCCGGGGAGAAGCTCGAGCGCGGGCTGACCCGGCTGGGCCCGGGGGAGCGGTGGGCGCTGCAGCCGCGGCCGCTGGACGAGAGCGGACGGCTGTGGAGCCCCGGGATCCGCTCGGGCGTGCAGCCCGGATCAGACGCGCACCTGACCGAGTACTTCGGGCCCGTGCTGGGCGTGATGACCGCGGCGACCCTGGAGGACGCCGTGGACCTGGTCAACGCCGTGGACTACGGCCTCACGAGCGGCCTGCACTCCCTGGACGACGAGGAGATCGGCTACTGGCTCGAGCACGTCCACGCCGGCAACCTCTACGTCAACCGGGGCATCACCGGCGCGATCGTGCGCCGCCAGCCCTTCGGCGGCTGGAAGCGTTCCTCCGTGGGCGCCGGGACGAAGGCCGGCGGCCCGCACTACCTGCACGGACTCGGCGGCTGGGAGGACGCGCCGGGCAACGGGGCCGGTGCCTCGGCACCGGGCGGCGCAGCGCAGGACTCGGCGACCGCGTCGAGGGAATCCACGAGCGCGGCGCCGGCCGGCACGGGGGTGGCCAGCGCCGACGACAGCCTGGCCTGCCGGCTCGTGGACGAGGCGGCCGAGGACCTCGGGGACACCGAACTGGCCTGGCTGACCCGTGCGGTGGGATTGGACGCGGCGGCGTGGCGGGAGCAGTTCGGCGTGGCCCGGGACATCTCCGGGCTGACGGCCGAGCGCAACGTGCTGCGGTACCTGCCGGTGCCCGTCCTGGTCCGCTGGGAGTCCGGGCCGCTGCCGCACCTGCTGCGCGTGCTCGCCGCCGGACTGCGCGCGGGCGGTCCGCTGACCCTGA
>JAPFFX010000263.1 GCA_026645375.1 Citricoccus sp. WCRC_4
CCTCGATACGGAGTAGACCCGACGCCGGCCCCCGTCGGGGCGGGGATCCACCCCAAGCCTCAGCCACTGGAGGGCGATCACGCTCCGTGGTGGTCCCGCCCCCGCTGAGCATGCTCAGCGATATGCACGCCTTGAAGTGTCGGGGGCGGGTGTGCCTGGTGGAATACTGCTCAAGCCGCGTTCGTAAGTGGTTCCCCACGCCGACACTACTGAGCTCGGACTGCCGTATAGCCAGGGGCAGAATCCAGTCAGGCTCGCAACACGGGTTTGATCGGTTGGGTATACGAACCCTGGTTGTGGTCAGTAGAGCGTTCTGGTCACTCCTGCAGCCTGTTGCCCGGTTCGGACCTCGCGACCGTAGACGGTTGCCGATCCCCCCGGGCGTGATCCTGCACGGGTGGGCGGCTCCGGTGACGTATCAGGACGTCACGGGATCACGGCAAGGCTGGCTGAGCTCCCCGAGGCCCGGCGGCCAGGCGGCCGAAATCGTCGCTGATCGGGTGGGATCACCGCTGATCGCCCAGGCCCTGAGTGCGTCGTATTCGGCATGGGTCATCGCTCCGCTTTCGTGCAAGGCCTTCGCCTTGGCGGCCTCGAGGCGGGGTCAGGCCAAGAACGGGCTCCCTTGTGACGAGGCTGGTGTCAATGTTTCACGGGCACTGTGAGCGCGGCCTCACTCGCGGCGGGTGATTATGCGCCCCACCGGCCCTGAGGTGCTCGGAATGGTTTGCTCCGCGGGGGACGGTGCTCGGAAGCGGTTGGTCGATGCGGCCGGTTGCCCCGTCTCAGGTTCCGAGGATGCGCGCCTTTTGCGCCTGGAACTCAGCCTCGGTGAGCACCCCCTGCTCGCGCAGTGCACCCAGGTCCTTGAGCTGGGCCAGCCTGTCATCCATGCCCCCGCCGGCGGGCGCCGCGCTGACCGGTGCCGCATATTCCTGCTGGGGAGGTGCCGCGTATTGCTGCGGTGCCGCATATTCCTGCTGCGGCTGTTCCTGAGCCGCCCATCTTCCCGCCTGGCGCCTGGAGACGCGGTTCGACACGGCAGTGGCCGTGCCGGCCACGACGGCTGTGCGGGCCATGCCCCTGAGAAGTCCCATGATCTCTCCTTAGTCTTCGTCCGGTAGTGGCCGATCAGGCCGGGGTGTCGAGGGCGTCGAGGGCCTCGAGAATGCTTGTCAGGGGTATCCGGCCGCTGGCGACCATTTGGCCCCCGGATCGCCGTAGCGCGCCCGCCAGCGGAGCCGCCCAGAGGTTCTCATATACGAGGACCGCACCCGAGCAGTTCGGTTCCAGCACGCCGCCGGTCTCCTCGATCTCCTCCTCGCCCAGCAGGCCGGACGATGCCCCCTCGAAGACGCCGAGGTCCAACTGGCCGTCGCCGTCGACGTCGCTGAGCGTGACGATGCTGGTCTGCCCCTGCTCGTCCTTGCGGATGAACACGAAGTCGATGATCCGGATCAGGCCCCGGTCCACCAGGTCCAGCAGCAGCGGGAACGCTTCGCCGGTCATCTGGTTGCCGGGGAACTCGATCACCAAGTAGTCGATCGGTCCCATCTCACGAGTCTGTTCCGTCATCGGTCGCTCCTTGTCCGCATCTTTCGGCAACCCCGCCGATCGGGTCCCACCGCACCGGGCAGTTTTCCTCGGTGCCATGACCACTGTCCACCATGGGCCGCGTTCTCCGCCTCATCCCCCCAGGATGAGCGTGCGCTCAGCCCTCGGCCGCTGGGATGCTGAGCGACGGCGGCGTGCCAATCGGCGCGCTCGGTGCCCGCGGGGTTGCTTGCCGGGTCTAGACCTGGCCTCGCCGGGACAGTGACGGTGGGGCCAGGTCCAGTTGCCGGTCCAGCGCGATGGCGGCGTCAATGAGTGCCAGGTGCGTGAAGGCCTGCGGGAAGTTGCCGATCTGTTCGCCCGTGAGGGCGATCTCCTCCGAGTACAGGCCCAGGTGGTTGGCGTAGGTCAGCATCTTCTCAAAGGTGATCCTGGCCTTGTCCAGCCGCCCGGCCTGGGCCAGTGCTTCGACGTAGGCGAAGGTACACAGCGAGAACGTCCCCTCCGTGCCGCGTAACCCGTCCGGGGAGGCCTCGGGGTCGTAGCGGTATACCAGGCTATCGGTCACCAGTTCGTCGCCCATCGCCTCGAGCGTCGAGCTCCACATGGGGTCGTTGGGGCTGATGAACCCGAGTGTGGACATCCGCAGCAGCGATGCGTCAAGCACGTCGGTCTCATAGTGCTGGCGGAATGCCTGCCGGGTGGGACTCCAACCGCGCTGCATGATCTGGGTGTAGATCGCGTCCCGCTCCTCGCGCCACCGCTCCAGCGGCGCGGGCCGTCCGCTGTCGGTGGCCAGTCGGATGCCGCGGTCCAGTGCCACCCAGTTCATCAGACGGCCGTAGGTGAAGTGCTGGCGGCCGCCGCGGGTCTCCCAGATGCCCTCCTCCGGTTGGTCCCAGTTCCCGGCGACCCAGTCCAGCAGGTCGCAGATCCGCAGCCAACCCTGGTGGGTGGTCCGGAGCCCGTGGCGAAAGCCCACGTAGAAGCTGTCCATCGCCTCACCGTAGATGTCCAGTTGCAGCTGTCCGGCCGCGCCGTTGCCGATGTGCACCGGTCTCGACCCGCGGTATCCCTCCCAGTGGTCGAGGACCTCCTCGACCAGGTCGGTGGAGCCGTCGATGCGGTACATGATGTTCAACGGCCCACTCCCGCCGGCCTCCGCCTGTTCCTCCATCCGATCCCGCAGCCACCGAGCGAGTGCCGCGGCCTCGTCAGTGAACCCCAGGCTGAGCAGGGAGTAGACCGAGAAGGAGGCGTCGCGCACCCACGTGAAGCGATAATCCCAGTTGCGTTCTCCGCCGATCTGTTCCGGCAGGCTGGCGGTCGGGGCAGCGACCAGTCCACCGCTGGGCGCGTAGGTCAGGAGCTTGAGGGTGATAGCAGACCGGTGCACTGCCTCGCGCCACCGGCCCTTGTACGTTGTCCCGCCGAGCCATGATTCCCAGAAGTCCACCGTCTCGTCGAACACCCGCCAGACTTCGGCTACGCGTACGGCCCGGACCGGCCCGGCCGCGCCCGTCTCGATGACCATGCCCCGCGCCTGGCCGGCGGTGAGGCTGACCTCGACGTGCACGTCCCCGCCGTCGTCCACGTGCACGCGGCCCAACCGCTCGTCGTCCGGCTCCCGGACGAGGTGCACGGTCATCGACGTGCGCGGGCCCTGGAAGACGGCCCCGTCCTCGGTGACGTGCGTCTCGTGCACCTCCCGCCCGTAATCGAACCGGGGGGCTATGTCGATCTCGAAACCCATCTGCCCACGCACGCATCGCACCATCCGCACGAGGCGCCGGCTGGGTGTCGCGGTCGCGCCGGCAACCGGCATGAAGTCGACCACCTCTCCCACACCGGCCTCGGTGATGAACCGGGTGACCAGCACCGCGGTGTCGGGGAAGTACATCTGCTTGCCCGTGAAGACCTCGGCCGTCGGGCGCACCCGGCAGCGTCCGCCGTTCTCGGCGTCGAGCAGCGCCCCGAAGATGCTCGGCGAGTCGAACCGCGGCGCGCAGAACCAGTCGATCGAACCGTCGGTCGCCACGAGCGCGGCGCTCTGCAAATCACCGATCAGGCCGTGGTTGGCGATGAGCGGATAGTCGGACATGGGGGGCCCTTCGTTGAGCGAGGGCGCCTCCTCGAAGACGCCGC
>JAPFFX010000325.1 GCA_026645375.1 Citricoccus sp. WCRC_4
GAAGATCGTGTTCCAGATCGCCGAGCCGAGCAGGCTGTAGAGGGTGAACAGCCCCAGGTTCATCCGCTCGATCCCGGCCGGGATCGAGATCAGGGAGCGGAAGATCGGCACCATGCGGCCCAGGAAAACGGTCCAGTAGCCGTACTTGTTGAACCAGCGCTCGGTCTTCTCCACGTCCTCGATGTCCACCAGCGGCAGCCAGTCGACGATCCGGTACATGCGGCGACGGCCCAGCCAGGCGCCGATGCCGTAGAGCATCAGGGCGCCCACCACGGAGCCGACCGTCGCCCAGATGGTGGCCTCCCAGGGACCGAACGCCCCGCCGGCCGCGGTGAACCCGGCCAGGGGCAGGATCAGCTCGGACGGGATCGGGGGGAACAGGTTCTCGGCGAAGACGGCCAGGGCCACGCCGATGGGGCCGATGGCCTCCATGATCGCCACCACGATGTCACCGAGCCAGCCGTAGGACTGCTCGCCGCCCGATCCGGTGCCGCCCGCGCTCGCGAGCACGGTCGGCGCGGAGGACACGGAGGACAGGCCGGCGTATACAGGTGAGGTCATGGGTCCCATTGTCCCCGGGATGCCCTCCGATCGCCGAACCGGCGGGCAGGCGGCCGGCGGCCCGGGGCATCGGACCTGATCGGATGGGCATAATGGGGACCATGCGGTTCAGACCTGACGGGGCAGGCATCGCCGGTGCCCACGTCATGAGCTGGGTGTCGTCGTCGCCCAGCTTCATCCCACGGACCTGGTGGATGACCTCCATCGCCACCGCCGTCTCCCAGACCTTCGGCTACGCGGTCGGTGCCACCGGCCGCGCGGCGGTGCGCGGCGCCGGCCGCGCCCTCGGCGTCTCGGTCACGGTGGACCCGGAACGGATCAGGCCGCTGCAGAGGGCGACCCCGTGGGTCATGTTCGGGGTGAGCGGCCTGTCCTGGCTGCGCAACCTCAAGGCCCAGGCGGAGATCGCCGGGTTGATGGAGGCCCGTCCCGTCCGGACCCGGGAACACGTCCTCGGCGTCGCCGGCGGGCTCGTCCTGACGACCGGGCTGGTCGGTATCGGGCGCGGCATCCACGGTGTGGCCGGCGTCGCCTCCCGCGCCCTCAAGCCGGTCCTGCCCGCCCCGGTCGCGGTCGCCGTCGGTGCCGGGGCCACCGCCGCCGGCACGGCCTTCGTCCTGGACAAGGTGGTCTACCGCCGGGTGCTGGAGCGGTTGTCCAAGGCGGCCCAGGAGACGAACGCGAAGCTGCTGCCCGGCCGCGTACCGCCGATCGAACCGGAACGCTCCGGTTCCGAGGAGTCGCTCGAGTCATGGGCCTCACTCGGGGCCAAGGGCCAGGCCGTGGTCTCCGACGGCCCGCGGGCCGTGGACATCGCCGAGGCCACGGGCGAGCCCGCGATGACCCCGATCCGGGCCTATGCCGGCTGGCAGGAGGGCCGGGACCTCCAGGGCACGGCGGCCGCCGTCGTCGCCGAGCTGAGGCGCACCGGCGCCTTCGAGCGTGAGGTGCTGCTGGTGCTGACCACCACGGGCACCGGCTGGCTGCAGGAGTGGTCCGCGTCCTCGGTGGAGTTCCTCACCGGCGGCAACTGTGCCCTCGCCTCGATGCAGTACACCTACCTGCCCTCGGGAGTGGCGTTCTTCGCCGACCGCGCCACGCCCGTGCTCGCCGCTCACACCCTGCTGACCGCGATCGAGGCCGAACTGGACACGCTGCCGGCGGGGCGCCGGCCGAAGCTGCTGGTCGGCGGGGAGTCCCTGGGCGCCCTCGGCGGCACCGAGGCCTTCGAGGACCTGGAGGACATGATCGCCCGCGTGGACGGGGCCGTCTGGTCCGGGCTGCCCCGGTTCGCCGACTTCTGGCAGTCCCTCGCCCCGTTCCGTCGGCGCGGCACCCCGGAGATCGCGCCCGTGGTCGACGACGGCCGGCACGTCCGGTTCGCCACGCGCCCCGAGGACCTGGTCGCCGACTACAACGGGGTCCCGTTCGGTGAGTGGGACGCCACGCGGATCGTGGTGGCCCAGCACGCCTCCGACCCCGTGGTGTGGTGGAGCCCGGAGCTGCTGTGGCGCAAGCCCGACTGGGCGAAGGAGAGGGCCGGGCTGGACGTGTCCCGGAACCTGCGCTGGATGCCGTGGGTGACGTTCTGGCAGGTCGCCTCGGACATGCCGCAGTCCGTGGCGGTGCCCGGGGGCCACGGTCACCGGTACATGGAGGACATGCTGCACTACTGGGCGGCCGTGCTGGGCAAGGACCCGCTGGCCGACTACTCGCGCATCGCCCAGGCCATCCGCCGCACCATCGTCCCCAGCTACGCCTGAACCGGCCGACGCCCGCCCGTCACGGCGGGGGAGTATCCTGCGCCCCAGAACCCCCGACGAGCCCAGTCCAGGAGGGCCCATGGCGCAGGATGCCGAGCCGCACCCCGTGGACACCGCGCCGCCGGCCGCCGGGCGGGACTGGACGCGGACCGCGGCGGAGGACGTCGTCCGGCACCTCGACACGGACCCGGACCAGGGGCTGTCCGCCGCCGAGGCCTCCGTGCGGCTCGGGGCGTACGGGCCGAACGAGCTCGTCGCGGCCCCGCCCGAGCCCGGCTGGAGGCGGTTGCTGCGCCAGTTCACGGACCCGCTGATCTACCTGCTGCTGACCGCCGTGGCGGTCTCCCTGCTCGTCTGGATGGTGGAGGGCGCCGTGGGGATGCCGGTCGACGCGGTGGTCATCTTCGTCATCGTGGTCTTCAACGCCATCCTCGGCTACGTCCAGGAGGCCCGGGCGGCGGACGCGGTGGCCGCCCTGCAGGACCTCACCGCCGTGACCGTCTCGACCGTCCGCGGCGGCCGCACCGAGCGAATCCCCGCCACGGAACTGGTGCCGGGGGACCTGCTCGTCCTGGCCGAGGGCGACTCGGTCGGCGCGGACGCCCGGCTGCTGAGCGCCTCCTCCCTGCAGGTCGCCGAGGCCTCCCTGACCGGCGAGTCCGTTCCGGTCACCAAGTCCACGGCCGTACTGGACGCGGCCGTGCCCCTGGGCGACCGGGTCAACATGGTCTTCAAGGGC
>JAPFFX010000200.1 GCA_026645375.1 Citricoccus sp. WCRC_4
AGCTGCAGTTCAACCTCGTCGATCGCGGCGGGAAGATCTCGGCAGCGGACCTGCAGGTCGTCGGCGACGTGATCGCCGTAGCGGCAAAGCCCGCCGGCCCCCAGCGCCAGCTGACCGGCGACAAGGCGACCGGCACCGTCAAGTTCTTCAATTCCATGAAGGGCTTCGGGTTCATCACCCGCGACGACGGCAAGGAAGATGCCTTCGTGCACATCAGTGCGGTGGAGCGCTCGGGGCTCAAGGCGATCAACGAGGGCATGCGGTGGGGGACCTCGAAGCGGACCGTGAAATCCCGTCCTTGGGCATAGGCCAAGGCCTGCAGGTCCGGGGCCAGCACCAGCATGGCCCGGCCGAACCGGGAGCGGTGGGCCACCCCCTGCACCGCCAGGCGGGTGCCGATCCGGGCCCACCCGAACCGGCCCTTGGGGCGCAGGATGACCACGTCCAACAACCCGTCGTCCACCTTGGCGGCCGGCAACAAGAGCATGCCGCCGGTGAGCGTCCCGCAGTTGCCCACGATGATCGTGTGCGCCCGCACCAAGCGGGCGCGCCCGCCATCGACCCGATACCGCAACTGGAACAACCGATTTCCGATGATCGACTTCGCGATCGGATCCACATAAGCCAGCCAGCCCAGATGCCGCTTGGCCAGGGGGCTGGTGTCCGCCGCCATCTGGGAATCCAGTCCGATCCCGGCCATGACCAGAAACACCTGACTGCTGCGGTGCCCGGCCTCGTCCTCCAACTCGGCGACCCCGACGTCGACCCGGCGGCTCACCCCGCTGAATGCCACCCGGACCGAGGCATCGATATCCCCGCGCGGCAGCCCCAGGTTCCGAGCCAACAGATTGCCGGTCCCCGCCGGCAGCAACGCCACCGGCGTTCCACTGCCCTGCAGGACCTCCGCGACCGCCCGCACGGTCCCGTCCCCGCCGGCCACGATCACCACCGGCGGCCGGTCCGCCAAAGCCTCCTGCGCGGCACGCCGCCCGGAGTCCTCCCGGCTCGTCGGATACCACCGCGACGGACTCCAACCATGATGGCGCTCCTGGGTTTCGACGGCCCTCCGCACCCGGTCCAGCGAAAGCCTGCCGACCGGGTTGTAAACGATCGCGGCATGAACAGCGGCGGCCCCGGGTGATTCCATGAGGGAAGCGTAGTCCCGAGAACTCAAGCCCCAGGCCCCCCGACCCCGTTAGATAGGGCGAACCCGGGCCCCGTGGGTCAGCGCCGCCCCGAGAACCGTGATCGAGCTTCAGGCCACGAGTAACCGTGTCGAGCAGGCCGCGATCGGGAAACAGTGCACAGACACCGCGTGGGGAGCTCGATGTGAACACCTGAGACACCGGTGATGCAGGCGTTCGGGCTCACGGTCGGGCCCGGTCGATCAGTGCCGGCCCTAGAGGTCGTGCTCGGAGGCGGGACCGCCTTCGTTCTCCCAGTTCTCCAGTCGGTTCATCTTGGCGCGGGTCAACCGGTGCCGCACGCCATAACCGGACTGGGCGTCCTCGGGGATGAACAAGACGCCGCAATCTTCGAGGGCCCGCTGCAACCGCAGTTTCTCCTCGACCACCAGATCGGCACTACCCCGCTCGAACGCCTGTAACCGTCCAGGGTCAAGCCCGGCACGATCGGCAACATAGGCCCCGGACACTTGGGCCAACGCCCTGGCCGCCAGAGCCAGGTCTGCGGTGATGAGCAATTCAGAGGTCTGCATGCCCCCAGTGTGCTCAGGCGAAGTTCCTGATGCACCAGTTGAGGCACGCGTGCTCGATAACCCGGCCTCGGCACCACGGACAGGGAACAACTGGCACGACAACACTGGGCCCTGCGATCGGGCCCTCCGATCGGGGCCGGCGCTGTAGCCACCGCGAAGCGGCCTTAACCGCTGGGCATACGACTCACCGGTCCATGCTCGCGCCGGAAGCGCTGTCGGGCTGGTCGCCTGCACCGGGCATAGGGCGGGCCGCTGCCCAGAAGGCGGCCCACGACATTGGACACGTACCGGTCGCACATCGAGCTGCATATCAGGCCGGAGCTGGGCCGGCTGAAGCTGCGGGACCTGCGTCCGGAGCACGTCTACACCATGCTCCAGGCCGTCGCGGAGGGCCGGCGTGCGGCCATGGTGCACCGGGTGCGGGCCACGCTGCGCACGGCGTTAGCGGCGGCTCTGAAGGAACGGTTGCTGTCGTGGAATCCGGCCCGGGATCTTGACATGCCGCGGGAGACGTGGATGCGGGTCGAACCGTGGACGCCGGAAGAGACTGGCGCATTCCTGGACGCGGTGGCCGGGGACCGGCGCGCGGCCCCATAGGGCCATCTGCTGTCGGGGGGCGGAGAGGCGGCCGCGGAGCAGCGCGCCGGCATGATCCCGCGGGCGGCGTCTCGCGCCGATGGCCACAGTTCGGCCACAAATGGGGCCTAACCGGACCCTGAGGCGACGGAAGCGGCCCCGCTCAGCGGGGCCTTCCCTTTATTCACGCGGATGGTAAGGGATTCGAACCCTTGGCACGGGGTTACCGCACACTGGTTTTCAAGACCAGCTCCTTCGGCCGCTCGGACAACCATCCAGAAGGTCCAGTCTAGACGGCCGGCGCCCGGTTGCCGCGCGGGTGGCAGGGAACCGGCATGACGGGAGATCATGGACGGAGCCCTGACCGCGCGTGTTCGGCGCGCACTGATTGCCCACAGCCACGGAGGAACCATGACCACGCAGCCCCGGGACGCGTCCCACCCGACCATGCAGGCCATCTCCTACACCGGTGCCGGCGGTCGTGAGGTCGTCGCCGTCGTCGACGCCGAGATCCCCGTGGCGGGGCCGGGGGAGGTGCTCATCCGGGTGCACGCCGCCGGCATCAACCGGGCGGACGTGCTGCAGCGGGCGGGGAACTACCCGGTGCCGCCCGGTGCCCCGGACGGGCCGGGGCTGGAGGTCTCCGGGACGATCGAGGAGACCGGGGCCGGCGTCGGGCCCTGGGAATTCGGCACGCCGGTCTGCGCCCTGCTCACCGGCGGGGGATACGCCGAGTACGTCGCGGTCCCGGAGGGACAGGTCGTCCCGGTGCCCGACGGCGTCTCCCTCATCGATGCGGCCGGCCTGCCCGAGGTGGCCGCCACGTGCTGGTCCAACCTCGTGATGGAGGCGGACGTCAAGGCCGGGGACTGGGTCCTCGTCCACGGCGGCACCGGGGGCATCGGCTCCTTCGCGCTGCAGCTGCTGGCCGCGCTGGGGGCGCGTCCGCTGGCCACCGCCGGCAGCCCGGAGAAGCTCGAGCGCTGCCTCGAGCTGGGGGCTGAGGCCGCCATCAACCACCGCGAGGAGGACTTCGTGGAGCGCGTGCGGGAGATCACCGGCGGGCACGGCGCGGACGTCATCCTGGACGTCATCGGGGCGAAGTACCTCGAGCGCAACGTCGACGCCATGGAGTGGACTGGTGGACCGGTGGGTCGCGGGGTGGACGGCCTCTCGCCGCATGCGCGGGCACCGCGACGGCGACGGCTGGCTCATCGAGGTCGCT
>JAPFFX010000403.1 GCA_026645375.1 Citricoccus sp. WCRC_4
CCCCGCCACGTCCGCCGGCTCGGGGCTCACGGTCCTGAGCCCGCACGACGGCTCCGTCGTCGGGACCCTGTCCTGCGCCAGCGCGCAGCAGGTCCGCGAGGCCGTCGCCACGGCACGGTCCGCCGCCCGCGACTGGGCGCGCACCAGCCCGGAGCTCCGTGGCCGGGTCCTCCGCGAGGCGGCCGACGCCCTCGCCGCCCACGCCGCCGAACTGGCAGCGCTCAACCCCCGGGAGACCGGCAAGCTGCCGGACGAGGCACTCGGTGGGGTGCGCGCCGGCGTCGGGACCCTCCACCAGTACGCCGAGCTGGGACCGGTACACCGCGGCCACAGCCTGCGCGGCAGCGCCCTGGCCGCGGACTGGACCGTCGCCGAACCCCGCGGCGTCGTCGTCGCGCTCACGCCCTGGAACGACCCGGTGGCCGTGGCCGCCGGGCTGCTCGGCGCGGCCCTCGTCACGGGCAACACGGTGGTGCACAAGCCGAGCGAGCGCTGTCCGCACACCGGTGCCCGGCTGGGCGAGATCCTGGCGGCCGCGCTCCCGGCCGGGGTGCTCACGACCGTGACCGGCGGCCCGGAGACGGGCCGGTTGCTGACGTGCCTTCCTGACGTCGACATGTTCGCCCACGTGGGCTCGACGGCCACCGGGGACGCGATCGCCCGGGCCGCCGTGGAGTCAGGGGCGCACGTCATCCGCGAGAACGGCGGGAACGACGCCCTGGTGATCGACGACGACGTGGACCCGGCCTGGGCGGCCGAGCAGGCGGCGATCGGCGCGTTCACCAACGCCGGGCAGATCTGCACCTCGGTGGAGCGCATCTATGTCCACCGCGCCATCGCCGAGCCCTTCCTGGCGGCGCTCACCGCCCAGGCGCGCACCCGCAACGGTGACCCGGCGCTGCTGGCGCCCCTGGTGGACCGCCGCCTGCGCGAGGCAGTCCACGGGCAGGTCACCGAGGCCGTGGCGGAGGGGGCCATGGTGTTGGAGGGCGGGCGCGTGCCGGACGGGCCCGGCTCCGCCTACCCGGCCACGGTGCTGCGGGACTGCACCGAGGGGATGCGGGTGATGGGCGAGGAGACCTTCGGCCCCGTCGCCCCGGTGCGCGTGGTGGACAGCTTCGAGGAGGGCGTGCGGCTGGCGGCGGCGGACCGCTACGGCCTGGCGGCCTCGGTACTGACCGGGCGCATCGCCCATGCCCAGCAGGCCGTGGCCGAGCTGCCCGTGGGCACCCTCAAGGTGAACAACGTCTTCGGTGGCGCCCCCGGGGGTGCCGCCCAGCCACGCCGGGACAGTGGCGACGGCTTCGGCTACGGTCCCGAGTTGCTGGACGAGATGACGGAGGTCAAGGTCGTGCACGTGGAGATGCCCCCCATCCGCGCGTGACCGGCCGCCGGCCACCGAAAATCCTGAAACGGTGGTTGAATACCTTCATGGTGACCACCCCCACAGCCGAGCCCACGTTCCTGGACCGCACCAACCTCACCCGCGAGGAGGCCCGGGGCCGCTCCGGACTGGTCACCGTCCAGGACTATGACGTCCACGTGGACCTCAGCACCGCCCTGGACCCCCGGGCCACCGGGTTCCGCACGACGACGACCGTCACCTTCGCGTGCGCCGAACCGGGTGCGGACACCTTCCTGGACTTCATCAACGACGGCGTCGAGTCCGTGACGCTCAACGGCCGCGCCCTGGATCCCGCGCAGGTCGCCGGCGGGGCCCGGGTCCGGTTGCCGGACCTCGCGGCGCGCAACGAGGTCACCGTCGTGGGCACGGCGCTCTACTCCACCTCCGGGGAGGGCCTGCACCGCTTCGTCGACCCCTCGGACGGGCAGACCTACCTGTACACCCAGTACGAGCCGGCCGATGCCCGACGGGTGTTCGCCGCGTTCGAGCAACCCGACCTCAAGGGGCGGTTCACGTTCCACCTGACCGGACCGGCGGACTGGGTGTTGGCCTCGAACCAGTCCGAGGTCGCGCGCCGCGACGCCGGGGACGGCCTGGTGACCGTGGACTTCTCCCCCACCCCACCGCTGTCCACCTACATCACCACGCTGCTGGCCGGGCCCTACGCCGTCTGGGAGGACCGCTGGGGCGGCCATCCGGCATCGGGTGCCCCCGAGGTGCCGCTGGCCCTGTACTGCCGCCGATCGCTGGCCGGCTCCCTGGACACCGACCGGGTCTTCGCCACCACGCGCGCCGGCCTGGACTTCTTCCACGACCTGTTCGGGGTGCCCTATCCCTGGGGCAGGTACGGCCAGGCCTTCGTCCCGGAGTACAACCTCGGGGCGATGGAGAACCCCGGGCTGGTCACCCTCGCCGAGCAGTACGTCTTCACCTCACGCGCGACCCGGGCCCAGTACGAGGGCCGGGCCACCACGATCATGCACGAGATGGCCCACATGTGGTTCGGCGACCTGGTCACCATGCGGTGGTGGGACGACCTGTGGCTGAAGGAGTCGTTCGCGGACTACATGGGGACGCTGGCGGTGGCGGAGGCCACGGAGTTCACGGACGCGTGGACCACCTTCGCGAACCGGCGCAAGGCGTGGGCGTACGCGCAGGACCAGTACCCGACGACCCACCCGGTCGTCGCCGACATCGCCGACCTCGAGGCCGCCCGGCAGAACTTCGACGGCATCACCTACGCCAAGGGTGCCTCCGTGCTCAAGCAGCTGGTCGCGTTCGTGGGGCGTGAGGCGTTCATGGCGGCCTCTCGGGAGTACTTCGCCAGGCATGCCTGGGGGAACGCCGCGCTGGAGGACTTCCTGGCCGTGCTCCAGGAGGTCTCCGGCAGGGACCTCGCCGACTGGCCGGCCCAGTGGCTGCAGACGGCGGGCGTCCCGGAGCTGTGGATCACGTCCGGGGACGTCCCCGTCCTGCACCAGCGCGGCGCCGACCCGGCCACGGGGCACCCGGTGCTGCGGCCGCACGTGCTGAGGGTGGGCCGTTACGAGCTCGACGACGGCCGGCTGGTCCGCACGGCCGCCGCCGACGTGGAGGTGGCCCCGGGCGAGGCCGGGGCGCGCACCGCCGTCGCCCTTCCGGTCACCGGGGACGACGGGTCCGGGACCGTGCGGTTGGTGCTGCCGAACGACGAGGACCTGACCTACGCCAAGATCCGGCTGGACCGTGACTCCGTGCGCGCGGTGCTGGAGCACCCGGTCGCGGACAGCCTGGCCGGGGCGACCGTGTGGGCGGCGCTGTGGAACATGACGCGGGACGGGCTGCTGCCCGCGGCGGACTTCGTCGGGGCCTGCTGTCGGCTCTCGGGGGCCATCGAGGACGTCGGCCTGTACGCCCAGGTCCTCGCGCAGGCTGAGACGGCCATCCGGTGCTATGCCCCGGCTGGCGTGCGGGCCGGGCTGCGCGCGCAGTTCGGGGCGAGCCTGCGCCGGGCGCTGCGCGGGACCGACGGTGTCGGCGCGGGTAGCGACCGCCAGCGGGCGGCGATGCGGGTGTTCGCGCTCCTGGCGCGCGGGGCGGACGATGCGCCGGGCGGACAGGGTGCAGCGGGCGCGGCGTCCGTGGACGGCTTCGTCGCGGTCCTGGAAGCGGTGCTGGACGGTTGGCCCGCGTCCGCGCCCACGTCCACGCCCGGTGAGGCTGGCGCGGACCGTGACCGGGCCGCCGTCGTGCCCGGACTGGACGTGGACGCCGAGGTGCGCTGGGCCGCCCTGCAGGCCCTGGCTGCACTGGGCCGGGCGGACCGCGAGCGCCTCGACCGGGCGCTGGCCGCGGAGGTGACGGCGCAGACGACCGTGTGGCACCGGACGGCCTCGGCCGCCGTGCCGCAGGCACGGGTGCGCGAGGAGGCGTGGACCGCGGTCATCACGGGACGGACCGCCGACGGCCGCGTGCTCTCCAACGATCACCTGTCGGCCGTCGCCGCGGGGTTCACGGCGTCCCGCCCGGACCTCGCCGCGCCGTTCAGCCCCCGGTACTGGCCCGAGCTGACGGGCATCTGGGCCGGCCGGTCCAACGGGCTGGCCTCGCGGACCATCGGGGGGCTCTTCCCCGCGGCCCAGGACGCCCTGCCCGGGGGGCCCGACGCGCAGGACGATCATCCCGTGGTGGCGGCGGCGCGCACGTGGCTGGCGGAGCACCCGGACGCGCCGAGGGCGCTGCGGCGGATCGTCATCGAGCGGACGGATGACCTGGTCCGCTCCCTGCGGGCCCAGGCCGCCGGGCAGTGACCGGGGCGGAGGTCAGGGGACCCGGGCGGTCCACTCCGGGGTGGCGAACTTGCGTGCGGCGAGCTGTTCGGCGCGGCTGATCTCGTCCTCGGTCAGGGTGCCCCGGAGGGCACCGTGGCGCTCGGCGAAGGTGTCCATCATGACCTCCCAGATCTCGGGCCGGGTGAGCCCGGTCTGCCGGCGGAGCGGGTCGACCCGTTTCTTCGCCGAGCGGATGCCCTTGTCCCGGAGCTTCTCCTGGCCGATGCGCAGCACGTCGGTCATCTTGTCCGCGTCGATGTCGTAGCTCATGGTGACGTGGTGCAGCAGCCCCCCGCCGGACAACCGCTTCTGGGCGGCACCGCCGATCTTGCCCTGCGGCGTGGCGATGTCGTTGAGCGGCTGGTAGAACGCCTCCACGCCCGTGCGGCGCAGCGCCTCCATCACCCACGCGTCCAGGAAGGGATAGGAGTCGGCGAAGCTCATCCCGTCCACGAGGGACTGCGGTAGGTACAGCGAGTAGGTGACGCAGTTGTCGGCCTCCATGAACATGGCCCCGCCCCCGGAGATGCGCCGCACCACGGAGATGCCGTGCCGGTGGACCCCGGCCGGGTCCACCTCGTTGGCCAGTGACTGGAAGGAGCCGATGACCACCGCCGGTTCCGTCCACTGCCACAACCGCAGGGCGGGCCGGCGCCGTCCGGCGGACACGTCCTCCGTGAGGACCTGGTCCAGGGCCACCTGCGTGGTGATGGGCAGGGGCTGGGGGGCCAGGACCTCCCATTCGTGGTCCTCCCAGGTGGTGGCATGGCCCAGGGCCCGGCGCACCGCGGTGGCCACGGAGTGCGCGTCGAAGCCGAACATGACCGTCCCGGGCCCGACGGCGGCGCCCACCGCTTCCGCGATGGTCCCGTGGGGTGTCTCCTGGGACAGGCCGACCAGCGACCGGTTGATGTGTTCCAGGGCCTCGTCCGGCTCCAGGAAGAAATCACCGTTGATGCTCGCGCTTGTGATGGTCCCCGCGCCGGGGGCGGAACCGTCCGAGACCGTGAGGTCGGCGATGACCAGCTTGCCGCCCGGGACCTTGAATTCACCATGGTGATCGCTCATCCCCCCATACTATGAACCCCTGCGCGGGGGCCCGACCTCACGTTTTCCGGCCCGGCGCCGACTACGGTGTGATGACGATGATGCTGCCCTTCGACCTGGCCGTCCGCACGCACGGTGCCACCGTGCTGCGGGTCTGCCGCGCGGTCCTCGGTCCCGGGCCCGACGCGGAGGACGCCTGGCAGGAGACCTTCCTGGCCGCCCTGCGATCGTGGCCGGAGCTGGGCGAGGTGTCCAACCTGGAGGCCTGG
>JAPFFX010000414.1 GCA_026645375.1 Citricoccus sp. WCRC_4
ACAGGGACACCGCCTGGCGGCGCAGCAGCACCAGGAGCACCGGCACGCCGAGCAGCACGGTGGTCACGCCCACGTGGATCTCCTGCGGGGCGATGACCACCCGGCCGGCCAGGTCGGCCGTCACGAGCAGGACAGCACCCCACAGGGCAGAGCCGGCCACGAGCACGCGGGTGGAGGCCGGCCGGAACCGGCGCAGGGCGTGCGGGACGAGCAGGCCGACGAACACCACGGGCCCGGCCAGGGCGGTGGCCGCGGCGGTCAGCAGGACGGTCGCCCCCAGCAGCGTCATCCGCAGCCGCTCGGGACGGGAGCCCAGCCCGTGGGCGAGCTCGTCACCGAGGGCCAGGGCGTCGAGGCCGGGGGCGGCCACGAGGACCATGAGGATGCCGACCGCGATGACCGGGGCCAGCCAGGCCGCGTCCTCCAGGGAGGTCCGCGCCACCGATCCCACCGTCCAGAACCGGAAGCGCTCCAGCACGGCCGGGGAGAGGATCAGCAGGGCGCTCGTGGCCGCGGTGCAGCCGGCCGTGACGGCCGCCCCGGCCAGCACCAGGGACAGCGGTCCGGGGGCGGAGCCGGTGCCGGCGCCCAGCCGGGAGGCGGCGGAGGCCACGGCATAGACCACGACGGCGGCCAGCACCGTCCCGAGGATCGCCAGGACCACGGCGGTGGCCAGCCCGGACGGCAGCCCCGCGCCGAGCCCGATGGCCACGGCCAGGGAGGCGCCGGCGGTCAGGCCCAACAGGCCCGAGTCGCCCAGCGGGTTGCGGGTGGCCCCCTGCAGGGCCACCCCGGAGACGGCCAGGGCGGCGCCGACCAGGATCGCGGTCACGGTGCGCGGGATACGGGAGAGCACGGCCGCCGCGTCGATGTCCCCGGGGGCGGTGCCGGTACCCGTGAGGAGGGCGGCCAGGGTGTCCAGCGTGGTGGCGGGGTCCACGGACCGGGCACCGAGGGCCAGGGCCGCCATGCACGCCAGCACCAGCACGACGGCGGGGGCCACCAGGAAGGTGACCGGCCGCCGTCGTGCCGGGCGGGGTGCCGGATGCTGCGAGGCCCGGGCCGGGGCGGGGGAGGGCCGGACGGCGCTCACGCGGCGCCCCGGCGGGACGGGGGATGACTACTCAGCGGAGCCGCCCGCCTTCTGCGCGGCCTCGGCGATCTTCGGCAGTGCGTTCTCCAGCGCCCACGGGATGGACAGCGGGGAGGACGCCGAGATGGACAGGACCTCCTGCTCGTCGGTCTGCAGGACCAGGGTCCCGTCCTGGACCGCCGGGATGGAGCCCAGCAGCGGGTCGGCGGCGATGGCCTGTCCCACGGACTCGTCCGCGGCGGAGGAGACGAGGATGTCCGAGTCGAGCTCGTCCGCCCGCTCCGGGGACCAGGTGATGTAGAACGCCTCCTGGGCGGCCTCGTCCTCGGCGACCACCGGCGCCAGGTCCATGCCGAGGGCGGAGAGGAACTTCGGGCGGTTGTCCGTGGCGGTGAACAGGTAGATCTGGTCCGCGGCGGCCGGGTCCACGGTGCCGTAGAGGAAGGTGGTGCCGGCCAGCTCCGGGTGGTCCTCGGCGGCGGCGGCCAGCTGGCCCTCGACGTCGGCCACGACCTGCTCGGCCTCGGCGTCCTTGCCCAGGGCCTCGCCGATGATCCGGGTGGAGTCCTGCCAGGGGGTGCCGAACGCCGCGGTGCCCTCGGGATAGGCCACCACCGGGGCGATGTCGGAGAGCTTGTCGTACTGCTCCTGGTCGATGCCGGAGTAGGTCGCCAGGATCACGTCCGGCTCGGTGGCGGCGATCGCCTCGTAGTCGATCCCGTCCGATTCCGAGTACTGCTCGGGGGCCTCGGCGCCGAGCTCCTCCAGCTTCGCGTCGAACCAGTCGGTGGACCTGTTCTCGTTGCCGCCGTACTCCGTGGCGGCCACGCCCACCGGCACCACGCCCAGGGCCAGCGAGATGTCCTGGTTCACCCAGGAGACGGTGGCCACGCGCTCGGGCTGGGCCGGGATCTCGGTCTCGCCGAAGGCGTGCTCGATGGTGCGGGGGAAGGACGCGTCGGCGCTGCCGGCATCGGCGGCCGTGGCGGCGGGTGAGGTCGACTCGCCCGAGCCCCCGGCCGGACCGGTGGAGCAGCCCGCGAGCAGGGCGGCACCGAGGGCGAGGGACCCGAGGGCCAGGGCGCGGCGCCGGGTGGTCCCGGCGCGCTGGGAGACGGGCGGGGTGGGGGAAGAGGTCACTTCGGGTGGCCTTTCGAGAGTCACAGGAGGGCCTGCGGACGGACCGGCAACGGTGTGGAACCGGCGGGCGAGGATGGTGCCGGAGACCAGGTCAGGTCATTTGCCAACATCGCTATTGCCTATTTCCCGGAGGTTAGCCTAGCCTAACCACGTGGTGCAAGAAGCCGTGCGGGGCTTCGCCCACGTGGTCGGGTCCATGGTGGACGTGCCCAGTGGCCGCGCCGGTCGCATTCCTCTTCCAGGGTCGGCGTGGTCACTGGTCACACCCGCGCTGCGGCGGACCGCGGGACCGGAGTGCGTGACGTGGGAGCGGGCCGGAGCGACTAGCGTGGAGCGGGTGAACACCCAGCATCCCGCCCCCGATGACCATGGCGCCCAGGTCTCCTCCATGTTCGACGGCATCGCCGGCCGCTACGACCTGATGAACCTCGTCATGACCTGGGGCCAGGAGCCCCGGTTCGTGCGCCGCACCGTGGAACGGGCCGAGCTGCCGGAGGCGCCGGTCGTGCTGGACCTGGCCACCGGCACCGGGGACATCGCCCTGGAAGTGCTGCGCTCCCACTACGGGGCCCGGATCACCGGGGCGGACTTCGCCCCCGAGATGATGGAGGTCGGCCGGGCCCGGCCCGGTGGCGACCAGATCACCTGGGTCGAGGCGGACGCCATGGACCTGCCGTTCGCGGACGCGTCCTTCGACGCCGTCACCCACGGATACCTGCTGCGCAACGTGGCCGACATCCCCACCACGCTGGCCGAGCAGTTCCGGGTGCTCAGGCCCGGCGGGAGGATGGTGGCCCTGGAGACCTCCCCGGCCCCGGAGAACATCATCAAGCCCTTCTCCACCGCGTACATCAAGTACGTGGTGCCCCGGCTGTCCCGGCTGATCACCGGTGACTCCTCCGCCTACGAGTACCTCTCGGCCACCACCCGCGGCTTCAAGACCCCGGCCCAGGTCCAGGAACTGCTCGAGGACGCCGGCTTCGTGGACGTGGGCCACGAGACCCACCTGTTCGGGACGATCGCGATCCACTGGGCGACCAAACCGGCCTGAGCGGCGGAACCGGCCTGACGGGCCGCTGCCCGCCCCTACCCGGTCTCGGGCCGGGCGTCCTACGCTGACCGTGGACAGTCACCGGGCGGTGGGGCCACCGGGTCACCGAGGACCCGGCCGCGCGGCGCCACCACGGGAAGGGGCGGCAGCGATGACGGAATCCCCGGACAGGATGGACGCGGGCCAGGACGTGCTGATCCCGGCCGCGCACGCCGAGCTCGCGGGTCACTTCCTCCTGCCGGCAACGAACGCCCCCGTGGTCATCTTCGCCCACGGCAGCGGCAGCAGCCGCCACAGCACGCGCAACCGGTACGTCGCCTCCGTGCTGCGGGAGGCCGGCCTCGGGACCCTGCTGCTGGACCTGCTGACGGAGGAGGAGGCCGGAGACCGCCAGAACGTCTTCGACATCCCCCTGCTCGCCCAGCGCCTGACCCTGGCCGAGGCCTGGGTGCACCAGCACCCGGAGGGCATGTCCTCCCCGGTCGGGTTCTTCGGGGCCAGCACCGGCGCCGGTGCCGCGCTGTGGGCGGCGTCCGAGCCCGGGGCGCGGGTGGGCGCCGTCGT
>JAPFFX010000420.1 GCA_026645375.1 Citricoccus sp. WCRC_4
CCTCCTCGAAGTGAGCGACGATCTCCCCGGTCGTCAGTCCCCGGGCGCTCAGCGAGAGCACGATCTGATCGATCCCGTCCAGGCGGCGTTTGCGTTTGGGCACGATCACCGGCTCGAACGAACCGTCCCGATCCCGCGGCACCTCGATCTGCACGGGCCCGATTTCGGTCAACACGGTCTTCGGTCTCGTGCCGTTGCGCAGGTTCGCCGCGATCGGCGTCTCGCCGTGCTCGTGCCCCAGGTGCTCGGTCAGCTCGGCTTCCAGGGCCGTCTCGAGGACGTTCTTGGTGAGTTGGTCCAGCAGCCCACCGGGCCCGACCAGGCTCACGCCCTGCTCCTTGGCTTGGGCCAGCAGCCGTTCGGCCAGTTCCTTCTGGTCGATGATCTCTCCGGTCACGGGATCGATCATCGCTTCAGTTGCTTCGGTCGTGTCAGTCACGGCCGTCTCCTTTCGGATCAGGCCGGACCCTCACACACCGTTTTTCTTACAGTCCCCCCATGAGACGTCTCGCAATCCTCTACTTGTGAAACAGATTGACGATGCGTCGGGTGCGCGTGGAATGGGACTTGTCTCCCATCGACTTTCGCGGACGCTGGTTGGCGGGGTTGGACGAAGCGGTTCGGCGGGATGCTCCTTCTCCCGGGGCCGATGGTGGCCATACGTGCCTCGGTTGGGGAGACTTATCCCATGGGTGAGAACCACATGGCTGCCGAGTCGTCATCGAGCCGGCACCCGCAGGATTGGGGTCGGGCGGTGTCAGTGGTGCTGACCCGCCTGGCCGAGACCATGGCCCGCGAGAGCGGTGGGACCACGGACGAGGTCTTGGTCAACCGGGACATCCGGTTGAACATCGTCGCCGAGGGCGAGCATGGTGCCCGCATCACCGCCACCTGCC
Organism: Citricoccus sp. WCRC_4; assembly: GCA_026645375.1. Taxonomy (GTDB): domain Bacteria; phylum Actinomycetota; class Actinomycetes; order Actinomycetales; family Micrococcaceae; genus Citricoccus. The sequence continues at coordinate 897 of JAPFFX010000420.1, forward strand.
TCGGGACCGGCACCACCGCCGAGGGCGCGGTCATCCCCCGGGTGTGCTGACGCGAGGCCGAAGAAGCGCTTCCTCCCATCATGACGAGGCCTGGCCTGGTCTCGGTTCGGGCCGCGGCGAGGGCGTGGTCGTTGGCCGATTGGCCGATTGGCCGATTGGCCGATTGGCCGATGCCATGGTCGGGTTACTCCTCCGGTGACGGCCTGGACTGGACGGACGCCGCGAGGATGGCATGGTCCGGATCTGCTCAAGGCCGACTCTCTCGCGTGTTGTCTCAGGCACTCGATAGAGAGATAACGCGGCCCGGATCGGTACGCTCCTCCGCACCGCAGACGCACCGGCAGTCGCCCTCCGCGTTCTCGAAGAATCCTGGCCCGATGGACCTGAAAGGACATCCCGTGTCGAACCTTGAACGTGTCGAGGCCACCTTGAGGGCCGTGGACGCCCCCGCTCCGGACAGCGATCACAAGCCCGATCACCCGCCCCAGCTCGAGGCGTCCAGCTGGAAGTACGCCCTGAAGCGGACCGTCAGGGAGTTCGGGACGGACGGTGGCGCCGACCTGGCGGCCATGCTCACCTTCTTCTCGGTGTTGTCCCTAGCCCCGGCCCTGCTGGCGGTGTTCTCCCTCATCACGCTGGTCCTGGCCAGCAACGCCGAGACCGTGACCTCCCTGGTGGATGACCTGGTCCGGCAGTACGTCCCCACGGAATATCAGAGCCTGGTGGTGATGCTCGTGGAGACCATGATCAGCTCCTCCTCGGGCGGGGTGGTCGCGCTGATCATTGGTATCGCCATCGCCGTGTGGTCCTCTTCGGCCTACGTGAAGGCCTTCTCGAGGTCCATGAACATCATCTACGGCCGGGAGGAGGGCCGGGGCCTGATCAAGCGAACGGCCGCGATGCTGGGGACGACCCTGGCCATCCTGGTGGGGGCCGTGCTGATCCTGGTCTGCCTCGCCCTGAACGATGCCCTGGTCACGGGGGTGCTCGGCCCCATCGCCGGGCCCCTGGGCCTGGGGGAGCTGCTGGGGTTTATGACCGAGTCGTTCCTGCCCGTCTGGGCCTGGGCCAAGTGGCCCATCATCCTCGTCCTGGTGATCGCCATCGTGGCCCTGCTGTACTACTTCACACCGAACGTGCGCCAGCCGAGGTTCACGTGGGTGAGCCTGGGTTCGGTGGTGGCGATCATCGGCATCGCCATCGCCGGTGCGGGGCTGTACCTCTACTCCTCATACTTCGCCGGTTATAACCCCTATGGCGCGATCGGCACCGTGATGGCCTTGCTCTTGGCCCTATGGGTGAGCAACATCGTGCTGCTACTGGGCGCCGAGGTCGACGCCGAGGTGGAGCGGGCCCGGCAGCTGCAAGCCGGCATGCCCGCCGAGAGGCATATCCAGCTGCCACCGTGGGACACGGCCAAGGTGGAGACAATGAAGACGATCCAGACCCGGCTGGAGTCCCAGGGCCGCGCCCTGCGGATGGCCCACCGCGAGCACCCCACCGCGGACAGGTCCACCTCCTCCGACCGGTCCGCCCCGATCGATCCCAACAACCGCGGCCACGGTCCCTCCCGAACCGGGTGACCAGCCCTCCTGCCAGACGCCTCTGCGGACAGCGGCGGGGCACCTCCAGATCAGCCCGGGTACCCGCCATCACTGGGAACGTGCGTGTAAGGACGGGACAGCGCCGGCTCTCGAACTCTCACATGGACCCGGGGCGCAGACCTCGGTCCCCGGGCCGTCAGTCCGTCGGCAATCCCCCGGGCATCCGGAAGGGGTCTGGCGAAGCGATCGTGCGTCGTCACCCCCAGGGTGTCGCCGACACGTCTGGCACCACGCGCCTCCCGCCAGCGCCCCGGCAAGGTCCTCTGGCCTACGCCCTCCGGGTTGCTCAAGCGGGACACTGTTCCGGGAGAATCGGCAGCATCTCAGGCACGAGGGAGCGCGAGTTGGGAGTCCCGCGAGAGACGTGTAGTGTTGAGTGTTCCGACGCGGGGTGGAGCAGTTCGGTAGCTCGCCGGGCTCATAACCCGGAGGTCGCAAGTTCAAATCTTGCCCCCGCAACCAAGAAGACCTCGGCCCCTGAGGGCCGGGGTCTTCGCACTTCGCTGTCGCATCTCGGGCCCGGCTGTTCGTGCTCTCGACGTCCGGGGCCGGCACTCGTTCATCTCCCACACCGACGCTCCGCGGACATCAGAACTGGCTATCCCTCCTGCGGATCCGGACGGCGGTCACCTTGTACTCGGGGCAACCGGTGACGCTGTCCTCCACGGGTGAGGTGAGCCTGTTGACGCCGGCGTCCGGGAAGTGGAAGCCGGTGAAGACCTCGCCGGGTGGGACCTCGTCGGTGATCCTGACCGGCAGCATCGCCATCCCGTGACGGCTGGAGACCTCCACCCATTCGCCCTCGAGGACACCGAGATCGGCGGCGTCCCCGGCGTCCAGGTCGATCGTCTCCTGCCCGAGAAGGTCCAGGTTGCCGGTGCGGCGGGTCATGCTGCCCGTGTTGTAGTGCTCCCCGCGGCGGCCGGTGATGAGCAGGAACGGGTAGCTGTCGTCGCACGACTCACCCGGTGGCAGGTAGGGCCGGATCCCGAAACGGGCCCGGCCGTCCGACGTGGCGAACCCGTCCCGGTAGAGCCGTGGGGTCCCCGGTGCATCGGCCGCGGCGCACGGCCAGTGCACGGGTCCTCCACGATCGATCCGGGCATGGCTCACCCCCGTGAACAACGGCGCCAACGATGCGCACTCGTCCATGGCTGCCTCCGGGGTCGGACAACCCAGCCGGCCGCCCATGGCCCCGGCGACGGCGTGGAGCACGTCGAAGTCGGTGTGCACCCCGGCGGGTGCCTCCACCACGGGCCGTACCCGCTGGAAGCGGCGGTCGAAATTGACGAAGGTCCCGTCCTTCTCGAGCCATGCCGCCACCGGAAGGACGACATCGGCGGCCTCGGCGGTCGCGCTCAGGAAGAGGTCGCTGCAGATCACCAGGGGGCAGGCGTCGAGCGCAGCCCGGACGGAGCCGCTGTCCGGCGCGGTGGACAGCACGTCCTCGCCGATCACCCACAGGGCCTGCAACGTCCCCGCGCGGGCGGCGTCGAACATCTGCGGCATGCGCAACCCGGGCCGGGGCGGGACGCTCACCTGCCACGCATCGTCGAAGCGCATCCGGGCGCGGGCGTCCGCAACCTTCTGGTAGCCGGGCAGCATGTCCGGCAGGGCACCCATGTCACTGGCACCCTGAACATTGTTCTGCCCTCGGAGCGGGTTGATGCCGCCACCGGTTCCGGGCCCGACCGTCCCGCAGAGCAAGGCCAGGTTGGCCAGTGCGCGGACACCATCGGTGCCATGGAGGTGTTCGGTGACACCGAGTCCGTAGAAGATCATCGGTGCCCGGGCCTCACCGTACAGGTGGGCCGCCCCTTCCAGCTGCTCGACGGGAACCCCGGTGATCGCAGCAGTCCGTTCCGGCGGATACTGTGCCTGCAGGACGCGGAACTCGTCGTACCCGGTGGTATGGGAGCGCAGGAACGCCTGGTCGACCAGGCCCTCACGGATCAGCACGTGGGCGATGCCATGGAACAACGCCACATTGGTCCCGGGGGTGGGACGGAGGTGGATGTCCGCGTGCCGGGCCAGTGGTGTCCGGCGCGGATCGATGACGATGAGGCGGGCGCCGTCGATCACCCGCTGGAGCAGCCGTGCCCCGACCACCGGGTGCGCGTGCGTGGGATTGGCCCCGACCAGCATGATGGTGTCGCTGTGGTCCACGTCCTCGAACGGGTTGGTGCCGCCGCCCAGGCCGAACGTGGCCGCCAGGCCCGAGGCCGAGGGCGCATGGCAGACCCGCGCACAATTGTCGACGTTGTTGGTGCCCATCACCGCTCGGGCGAACTTCTGGATCAGGTAGTTCTCCTCGTTCGTGGCCCGAGCCGAGGCGATCACGGCGAAGGCATCGGGGTCGACGCCGCGCAGCCTGGACAGTCGCCGTGCCACGTGGCCGATGGCCTCGTCCCAGGTGGCGGGGACCAGTGCGCCGTCCCGGCGGACCAAGGGAGCGTCCAGCCGCTCTGGCGAGGTCAGGAAGCCGTGGGAGAAGCGTCCCTTGACACAGGCGTGGCCCCGGTTCAACGCACCGTCCGTGACCGGCTGCACCGTGGCGATCTCGTTCCCGCGGGTGGCGACGTCCAGGGTGCACCCGACCCCGCAGAAACCACAGGTGGTGCGGGTGCGGCGTTCCAGGGGCCGCGGGTCCAGCAGGCCGGGCTCGGAGAGAGCACCGGTCGGACAGGAGTCCACGCAGGCCCCGCAGGAGACGCAGTCAGACGTGACCCAGCTGTCCCCCCGGCCGGGAGCGACGACGGTGTCCGGTCCGCGTCCGGTCAGCGTGAGGGCGAACGTGCCTTGGACCTCGGCGCAGACCCGCACGCACTTCCCGCAAGCGATACACAGGTCGCGGTCGAGCTTGACATAGGGGTGGGAATGATCGGTGCCGCGGCGGGCCAGGGGCTCTGGCACGTCAAGCGGCAGCACGTTGAGGGCGTCGCACTGGCGGACCAGTTCGCTACGGTCCGGTGGTACGTCCAGGGCGCGGGGTGGCAGGCCCGCGACGATGATCTGCAGTGCGTTCCGGCGGGCCGGGGCGGCCTGC
>JAPFFX010000427.1 GCA_026645375.1 Citricoccus sp. WCRC_4
CGCGCGAGGGGGCGCTGCCGGCCGGTCGTCGAGCCCGGCCTCGGACCTCACCGCCTCGCCGATCACCTCGACGGCGTCCTCCGTGGAGTCCGGCAGGTCGTCCTCGGGGAGTCCGAGCCGCTCCCCGAGCTCGCGGGCGCTGCTCGGACGGTCCTCTGGCCGCTTGGCCAGGCACTGCTCGACGAGCTGCCGCAACCTCCGGGGCACCTGCCGGGGAAGTGGCGGGGGCGGGTCGTGGACCTGGGCGAGGGCGGTGGCCACCGGGGTGCCGCGGTCGAACGGTCGCCGCCCGGTGAGCATCTCGTGAGCGACGATCCCGAGCGCGTAGAGGTCCGACGCCCCGGTCGCCGGTTCGCCGAGCGCCTGCTCCGGCGACAGGTAGTGGGGGGTCCCGAGCACCTCACCGGTCTGTGTCTGGCCGGAGCCGTCGACCGCCCGCGCGATGCCGAAGTCGGTGAGCTTCACGGTGCCGTCGGGCATGAGCAGGATGTTGGCCGGCTTGACGTCGCGGTGGACGACACCGGCCTCGTGCGCCGCCCCCAGGGCGAGGGCCGCCTGGCCCATGATCGCCCGCACCTGCTCGGGCGGGAGGGGTCCCTCGCGCTTGACGAGCTCGGACAACGGCTCGCCCGGGACCAGCTCCATCACGAGGTAGGCGAGGTTGTCCTCCTCGCCGTAGTCGAAGACGGTCGCGATGTTGTAGTGCGCGAGGTTCGCCGTGTGCAGTGCCTCGTTGCGGAAGCGGCGCGCGAAGACCTCCTCCTCGTCCATGCTCGGACGGAGGATCTTCACGGCGACCTGGCGGGCCAGCACCTGGTCGGTCGCCTCCCAGACGTCCCCCATCCCCCCGCCGGGCCGCCACGGACCTGGACCGCCCGGTCGCGATCTTCGCGGACCTGCAGGGCCCGAAGATCCGGCTGGGCCGGTTCGCCGACGGGCCGCACGTGCTGGCCGTGGGGGACCGGTTCACCATCACCACCCGAGAGGTGGAGGGCACCGCCGAACGGTGCGGCACCACCTTCAAGGGACTGCCACAGGACGTCCGGACGGGGGACACCCTGCTGATCGACGACGGGAAGGTCGCCCTGCGGGCCGTGGAGGTCACGGACACGGACGTGGTCACCGAGGTGACGGTTGCGGGGTCCGTGTCCAACAACAAGGGCATCAACCTGCCGGGGGTCGCGGTCAACGTCCCGGCACTGTCGGAGAAGGACGAGGAGGACCTGCGCTGGGCGCTGGACCTCGGCGTGGACATGGTCGCGCTGTCCTTCGTCCGCTCGGCGCAGGACGTGGAACGGGTGCACGAGATCATGGCGGAGCAGGGCCGGAAGGTCCCGGTCATCGCCAAGATCGAGAAACCGCAGGCGGTGGAGGCGCTGCACGGGATCGTGGACGCGTTCGACGCGATCATGGTGGCCCGTGGCGACTTGGGCGTGGAACTGCCGCTGGAGGACGTCCCGGTGGTCCAGAAGCGGGCCATCGAGCTGGCCCGGCGCTGGGCCAAGCCGGTCATCGTGGCCACGCAGGTGCTCGAGTCGATGATCGACAACCCCCGGCCGACCCGGGCCGAGGCCTCGGACTGCGCCAACGCGGTGCTCGATGGCGCCGACGCCGTGATGCTCTCGGGCGAGACCTCGGTGGGCAAGTACCCGGTGGTCACCGTGGAGACGATGGCCCGGATCATCGAGTCCACCGAGACCCACGGCCTGGACCGCATCCTGCCCCTGGGGTCGCGCCCCAAGACCCGCGGCGGGGCCATCACCCGCGCCGCCGTGGAGATCGCCAACCAGCTCGACGTGCGCTACCTGGCCACCTTCACGCAGTCCGGTGACTCGGCCCGGCGGCTGTCCCGGCTGCGGCCGCACCAGATGGTCTACGCGTTCACCCACGTGGAGCACACCCACAACATCCTGTGCCTGTCCTGGGGCGTGTTGCCGAAGATGGTGCCGTTCGCCGACTCCACCGACGAGATGACGGCCCAGGTGGACCGTTCGCTGCTCCAGGAGGGCATCGCCGGGGTCAACGACCTCGTGGTCATCGCGGCCGGGTCACCTCCCGGCCAGGCCGGCTCCACGAACACGGTCAAGGTGCACCGGATCGGCGACCTCGCGGACTCCGGTGGACTGCTGCAGGGCCACCAGCGTCCCGCCCGGGAACGGGTGGGCGTGTGGCCGGCGCGGTCCCCGCTCTGAGGCGGGCCGCCGTCCGGCCGACGGGGGTCAGCCCATCTGGTCGATGACCGTCTGGGCCACCTCCCGCATCGTCAGGCGGCGGTCCATCGACGTCTTCTGGATCCACCGGAACGCCTCGGGCTCGGAGAGGTCCAGGGTGGTCGTCAGCACGGACTTCGCCCGGTCCACCAGCTTGCGCGTGGCGAACTGCTCGGTGAGGTCGGAGACCTCGGCCTCCAGGGCGCGCAGCTCCTCGAAACGGGCCACCGCCAGCTCGATCGCCGGCACCAGGTCGTTCTCGCTGAAGGGCTTGACCACGTAGGCCATCGCCCCGGCCTGCCGGGCCCGCTCCACCAGCTCTCGCTGGCTGAAGGCGGTCAGCAGCACCACGGGCGCGAGCCGGTCCCGGGCGATCTGCTCGGCGGCGGTGATGCCGTCCATGATGGGCATCTTCACGTCCATCAGCACCACGTCCGGCTGCAGTTCCGTGGCCAGCTCCACCGCGCGCTGGCCGTTGTCCGCCTCGCCGACCACCGCGTAGCCCTGGGAGGAGAGGATCTCCACGATGTCCAGGCGGATCAGCGTCTCGTCCTCGGCGACGACGACGCGCAACGGCTCGTCGGCCCTCGGCGCGGTGCTCTCGGTCGGCATGGTGGCTCCTCGCAGGTCGGGACGGTTCACGGGACTCACGGTTCAGCGTATCCCGAGGCCGGGTCCCGGCGGTCGCGCGTGTATCCTTGTGGAGTTGCCTCGCCGGCTCCCGGCGGGCCCCAATGGCGGAACTGGCAGACGCGCCGCACTCAAAATGCGGTATCGAGAGATGTGTGGGTTCGAGTCCCACTTGGGGCACTGGTGGCGGCGCGGCGTGACCGCCCACCGCCGTTAGCCCTTCCGGCGCTCCGGGTCGAGGATCATGTTGGTGATCCGCGCGGTGGACAGCCGCCGGCCCTGCTCGTCGGCCATGACGATCTCGTGCGTGGTCAGCGTCCCGCCCAGGTGGATCGGCGTACAGGTCCCCGTCACGGTTCCCCGCTGGATCCCCCGGTGATGCGTGGCCCCGATCTCGATCCCGACCACCGGCTTGCCGGCGTGCAGGACCGCGGCGATGGACCCCAGGGTCTCGGCCAGCACCAGGTGGGCCCCGCCGTGCAGCAGTCCGGCGTTCTGCTCGTTGCCGGCCACCGGCATGGTGGCCACCATGCGCTCCACCGTCATCTCCTGGAACACGATGCCCATCTTCGCCGTCAGGGGACTGATGCCCAGCCGGCCCAGCCTGCCGTGGATCTCCTCCGGGATCCCCGAGTCCAGCATGAGCCGCCGCAGCTCCTCCGGCGAGGGGTCCGGCGTGACGCCGGGGACGAAGGCGTAGGGGGCCGCGGCGGGGGCACGTGTCTGGGCTGAGTCCATGAGCATTAGGCTGGCACCCGTGACTGATTCGAGCAATTCCGCACCTGACACCGCCAAGCGACTGCTGGTCATCGACGGCCACTCGATGGCCTTCCGGGCCTTCTACGCCCTGCCGGTGGACAACTTCGTCACGGACACCGGACAGCACACCAATGCCGTCTACGGCTTCACCACCATGCTGCTGACCATGATCCGCCAGCAGAAGCCCACCCACGTCGCGGTCGCCTTCGACCTGGACACCCCCACCTTCCGCTCCGAGCAGTACGAGGAGTACAAGGCGGGACGGTCCAAGACCCCGGAGGAGTTCCACGGGCAGGTCGAGCTGATCCAGAAGGTCATGGAGGCCATGAACATCCCCACCATCACGGTGGACGGCTTCGAGGCCGACGACATCGTGGCGACCATGGCGGCCCAGGCCGAGGTGGCCGGCTGGCAGACCCGGGTGGTCTCGGGTGACCGGGACGCGTTCCAGCTCATCACCGACCGGACCCTCGTGCTGTACCCGAAGAAGGGCGTCTCGGACATCCCGCCGATGGACGCCGCCGCGATCGAGGAGAAGTACGGCGTGCCCCCGCAGCGCTACCCGGACCTGGCGGCCCTGGTGGGGGAGACCGCGGACAACCTGCCGGGCGTGCCCGGGGTCGGGCCGAAGACCGCCGCGAAGTGGATCGGGCTGTACGGCACCGTCGAGCAGGTCCTGGACCACGCCGAGGAGATCAAGGGCAAGGCGGGCCAGTCCCTGCGGGACCACGCCGAGTCCGTCCGCCGCAACCGCAGGCTCAACGCCCTGGTGACGGACATGGAGCTGCCGGTGGCGCTGGAGGCCACCGAGCTCGAGCACCCGGACCACGAGCAGGTCGAGGACCTCTTCGACGCCCTGCAGTTCAACGCCGTGCGCCAGCGCCTGTTCGACACCCTCGCCGAACGACTGGGCGGCGAGCCCGAGGCCGCGCCGGTCGAGCAGACCCCGGACTTCACGATCGCCACCACCGGTGGGGAACTGGAGGCGTTCATCACGGCACACGGGGCCAACCTGATGGGCGTGCACGTGGTCCTCGACGGCCCCGCCATCCTGCCCAAGCGCAAGATCCCGGCCCCCGGGGACTACGGAGTCCCGCTCGGCGCCGCGCTCGTGGCGGAGGACGCGGCCGTCTACGTCCCCCTGGACGCGCACGACGCCGGCTCCGGCCCGGTGCTGGCCGACTACCTGTCCCAGCCCGGCGGGCAGAAGGCCGTGTACGACCTGAAGGCGGCCGGCAAGGCCCTCAAGGCCTCCGGCGCCGGGACCGCACTGGGGCGCGGCGTGGCGCTGTCCGGCGTCGTGGACGACGTGCTGCTCTCGGCCTACCTGATCTCCCCGGACCGCCGGGGCTACGGCCTGGACGCCCTCGTCCAGGCGTACCTGCAGTCCACCCTCGAGATGGAGGACGACCCCACCCAGGCCGGGGACCAGCTGGAACTGGACCTCGAGGCGGCCGAGACCGAGGGGGCGGACGCCGAGGCGGCGCTGCTCCAGGCCCGGGCCGCCGCCACGGTCCGCGCCGCCTGGATGGTGCGCCGGCTGTCCGAGGTCTTCGTGCCCCAGCTCATCGAGCGCGGGGCCCAGCAACTGCTGCGGGACCTGGAGATCCCGCTGGCCACGGTGCTGGTGGACATGGAACTGGCCGGCATCGCCGTGGACCGGCCCGTGCTGGACGGGCTCTTCGAGGAGTTCACCACGCGGATGCAGTCCGCCCAGGAATCGGCGTGGGCCTCGGTGGCCGAGGCCACCGGCGGGGAGAAGGTCAACCTCGGCTCGCCCAAGCAGCTGCAGTCGCTGCTGTTCGACACGCTCGACATGCCCCGGACGCGCAAGACCAAGACCGGGTACTCCACGGACGTGGACTCGCTCACCGACCTGCTGGCCCAGACCCAGCATCCCTTCCTCGAGAACCTCATGCTCCACCGGGACGCCACCAAGCTGCGCCAGACCGTCGAGGGACTGCTGGACACCGTGGCCGGGGACGGCCGTATCCACACCACCTATTCCCAGACCGCCGCCGCCACCGGACGCCTGTCCAGCCTGCACCCGAACCTGCAGAACATCCCGGTCCGGACCGAGGCCGGCCGGAAGATCCGCGAGGTGTTCATCGTGGGGGAGGGCTACGACACGCTGCTCACGGCGGACTACTCCCAGATCGAGATGCGCATCATGGCGCACCTGTCCGAGGACGAGGCCCTGATCCAGGCGTTCCGGGAGGGCGAGGACCTGCACCGCTTCGTCGGCTCCCAGGTGTTCGGCGTGGAGCCCCAGGACGTCTCCTCGGAGATGCGCGCGAAGGTCAAGGCCATGAGCTACGGCCTGGCCTACGGGCTGAGCTCCTTCGGGCTCTCCAAGCAACTGCAGATCCCGGTGGACGAGGCACGGTCGCTCATGAAGGGCTACTTCGACCGTTTCGGCGCCGTGCGCGACTACCTCAAGGAGGTCGTGGCCCAGGCCCGCCAGGACGGTTTCACCGCGACCATCCTGGGCCGGCGCCGCTACCTGCCGGACCTGAACAGCGACAACCGCCAGTTGCGGGACATGGCCGAGCGGGCCGCCCTCAACGCCCCGATCCAGGGCTCGGCGGCGGACATCATCAAGCAGGCCATGCTGGACGTGCAGTCGGGACTGGTGGAGCAGGGGCTGCGCTCCCGGCTGCTGCTGCAGGTCCACGACGAACTGGTCCTGGAGGTCCCGGACGAGGAACTCGACGCGGCCACCACCCTGCTCCAGGAGCGGATGGGCGCGGCCGCGGAACTGTCCGTCCCGCTGGACGTGCACGTCGGCGTCGGGCGGAGCTGGCACGATGCCGCGCACTGATCCCGTGCTGCCCGAGGGGCTCCACCTGCATCGCTTCGAGGTCAGCGGCCGCCCGGCCGCGGAGGACCCCGCCGCGGCCCTGTTCCTGCGGACCGTGGAGCGGGGCTTCTACGAGCCGGAACCGACGGGCACCGCGCTGGACCAGCTGCTCGGATACGCCCACGCGGACGCACGGACCTACACCGGCGTCTACGCGGCCGGCGCCGACCCGGCCACCGATCGCCCGGTCGGCACCTTCTCCGGTTTCGACAAGCACCTGCACACCGGCCGGCGCCGGGAGCTCAACGCCCGCCTGATCTCCGAGGTCACCGTCTCCCCGAGCCATCGCCGCCGCGGGATCCTGCGCACCCTGATGGAGTCGGAACTGGCGATCGCCGCCGAGCGGGGCCTGCCGCTGGCCGCGCTGACCGCCTCCGAGGCGACCATCTACCGCCGCTTCGGCTTCGGTGCTGCCACCACCCATCGCTCCGTGGAGGTGGACGTCCGGGGGGAGGCCGCCCTGGCGGGACCGGTGACCGGTCGCGTCGCGCTGGTGGAGCCGCGGGACCTGGCCGAGCTGGGCCCGCGGCTGTTCAGGCAGACCTACCTGCAGACGCCCGGTTCCGTGGAGCGGATGGCCTCCTACGGCGGACACGAGACGGACACCATCGAGGCGGGGCGGCAGGAGAAGGACGGCGGGTTGTTCGCCGCGGTCCACTACGACGAGGGCGGCGAGCCCCGCGGATACGTCACCTACCGGTTCGCCGGCGGGACACCGACCCGGCCACCATCCGCGTCTCGCTGCTGTCCGCCACCACGGCGGAGAGCACCCGGGCCCTGTGGTCCTTCCTGGCGAACCTGGACCTCATCGAGCGCGTCACCTGGCGCGGTGCGCCGGACGACGGCCTGGTGGAACACCTGTTCGTGGACCACCGCCGGGTGCGCACCACCCGTCGGGAGGACCACCTGTGGCTGCGGCTGCTGGACCTCCCGGCGGCCCTGCGCGGCCGGGCCTGGGCCCGTGACGGAGAGCTGACCCTGCGGGTGCACGATCGCCTCGGCCACACGGCGGGCGACTGGCGCCTGTCCGTGGCCGGTGGCGAGGCCGACGTCGTGCCGATGGGCGCACAGCCCGGGGAACCGGCCGGGGAGCGGCCGGTCACGGACCTGGAACTGGAGGTCGCGGACCTGTCCGCGGCCTACCTGGGCGGGGTGTCCGCCGAGGTGCTCCGCCAGGCCGGGCGGATCACCGAGCACCGGCGCGGCGCCGCCGCCGCGCTGACCGGGATGCTGGCCCAGGGCCGGCCCGTCCACTGCATGACGGGGTTCTGACGGACGGGTCCTGACGGTCGGTGCCCGCGGAACGGATGCCGGCGCACGCCCCGCTTTGACCGGGACTTGGGACGGCGGCTAGACTGGGCGAGCACTTTCTGTGCATACCCAATAATCCAAATCAACCCACTATCCGGGTGTCGCGGCCGTCACGTGTGTCCGCCTGGCCCGGCCGAGTGAACAATCCACATCGGAGCCCCTACTACATGACCATTACCTCCACCGCCCCGCAGGTCGCCATCAATGACATTGGCACTGCTGAGGACTTCCTCGCGGCCATTGATGAGACGATCAAGTACTTCAATGACGGCGACCTGGTCGAAGGCACCGTCGTCAAGGTCGACCGCGACGAAGTGCTCCTCGACATCGGCTACAAGACTGAAGGCGTCATCCCGTCCCGGGAACTTTCCATCAAGCATGACGTGGACCCGGACGAGGTCGTCGCCGTGGGCGATAACGTGGAGGCCCTGGTCCTCACCAAGGAGGACAAGGAAGGCCGCCTGATCCTGTCCAAGAAGCGCGCTCAGTACGAGCGTGCCTGGGGCTCCATCGAGAAGATCAAGGAAGAGGACGGCGTCGTCACCGGCACCGTCATCGAGGTCGTCAAGGGCGGCCTCATCGTCGACATCGGCCTGCGCGGCTTCCTGCCCGCCTCGCTCGTCGAGATGCGCCGCGTCCGCGACCTGGCCCCGTACATCGGCCAGGAGCTGGAAGCCAAGATCATCGAGCTGGACAAGAACCGCAACAACGTGGTCCTGTCCCGCCGCGCCTGGCTCGAGCAGACCCAGTCCGAGGTCCGCTCGAACTTCCTGCACAAGCTGGAGAAGGGCCAGGTCCGCACCGGCACCGTCTCCTCCATCGTCAACTTCGGTGCCTTCGTGGACCTGGGTGGCGTGGACGGCCTGGTGCACGTCTCCGAGCTGTCCTGGAAGCACATCGACCACCCGTCCGAGGTCGTCGAGGTG
>JAPFFX010000025.1 GCA_026645375.1 Citricoccus sp. WCRC_4
GTGGCGATAGCCGCCTGCGGGCTCATCCCCGGTGACGGGGGCGGGAACGGAGTTCAGGGTGGTCATGCTTCCTCCACTCAGGCGGTCACGGACAGAGAATCGGCCACGGCACGGTGAGCACTCAGGCCGCCGTCGACGCAGACGTCGATGCCGTTGATCCAGGCGGCCTCCGGGCCGAGGAGAAAACGGATGGTGCGCGCGATGTCGGCCGGTTCGCCGGCCCGGCCCAGCAGGGCGACCGCACCCTCGACCTTGTCGCGGCCGTGGTCCATCTTGAAGTCCTCCAGGATGGGCGTCTGAACAGGACCGGGGCTGACCGAGACGGCGCGCACCCTCCCGAGCGATGACGCGGCGGTGGTCAGGGTCAGCCAACGGACGCACTCCTTGGAGAACCGGTAGGAGTTGCTCGTGATCTCGGGATCCTCCGCGGCGAGCGCGAGGGCCGCGTCCCGGTCCTCTGCGGAAGTGAACGCGATGACCTGGCCGCGGCGCTCGGACCACCCGTTGGCCACGTTGGAGGCCAGGTTGACGACCACGCCGCCCTCCGCCAGCTTGGGCAGCAGGGCCCGGGTCAGATCACGGACGCCGAAGACATTGACGGACAGCACGAGGCGCCACGGGGCGGTGCCGGGGACACCGGCAATGTTGAGCAGTCCGCTGATCCCTGCCGGGATCTGCCCGGCGGCCGCGGCAACGCCCTCGGTCGTGGAGAGATCTGCCTGCACGAAGTCGCCGGGAAAGTCCGGTGCCGTGTTGCGATCGACACCGATCACCTCCGCGCCGGCTTCGCGCAGAAGGGCTACGGTAGCAGCGCCGATACCGGAGGCGGCGCCGGTGACGACGAAGGTCTGGCCGTCGAGAGTCATGATCGTGGTCCTTCCAGAAGGATGGTCCCGCGCACGCTCCGGGAGGTCCGTTGCGTGCGGTTCGGCTGGTTGAACTCCACTATGTGGCGTGGCGCACCCCCCTTCACCTCTCCTTTTCACTGGGTGGAAGGTGGCATGTGTCCGGTGACACGCGGCACCGAAGCTGGGAACAGGGAAGTGCGCCCGCCGGCCGGTGGGCATTTCCGAAACGTGAGGGAGAAGGAGATCCGGTGCCCGCCACCTATGAAGTCATCGATCCGGCCACGCTGAGCCCTGTCGGAGAGGTTCCGCTGCATCGCCCCGAGGACGTCGAGCGGGCCATCGCCGCTGCGACTGCGGTCGCCCGCTCCTGGGCCGGGGACCGCGACGCTCGACGCACGGCGCTGCGTCAGGCATCCGAGGCGGTGCTGGCCGAGGCCGGGGATCTCGGCCGGATCCTGTCGCTGGAGCAGGGCAAGGTCTGGGCCGAGGCCACCCAGGAGTTCACGGTCGCGGCCGGACTGCTGCGCTACTACGCCGACCTCGAATGGGACCTGGTCGAGTCGCTGCCCGTCCGTGGTGACCGCTCCGTCCAGGTGGAGTACGCCCCTGTCGGCATGGTCGGTGCCATCACACCCTGGAACTTCCCGATCTCCCTGCTGGCGGTCAAGCTCGCACCGGCCCTGGTGGCCGGATGCACCGTGATCGCCAAGCCGTCCCCGTCCACCCCGATGTCCACCCGGGCGCTGGCGGACGTGCTCAATCGCTTCCTGCCCGAGCACGTGCTGCAAGTCGTCACCGGCCGCGGTGTGCTGTCCAAGGCGCTGTCCGAGCTGCCGGGGGTGCGGAAGATCTCTTTCACCGGCTCCACGGAGATCGGGGCCGCCATCATGGCCCAGGCCGCTCCCACGGTGAAGAAGGTGACGCTGGAGCTGGGCGGCAATGACCCGGCCATCGTCCTTCCCGACGCGGACCCCGAGTTCACGGCTCGGCGGATCGTGGGCTCAGCGTTCCGCAATGCCGGCCAGGTCTGCATGGCGGCCAAGCGGGTCTACGTTCCGCGGGCACAGGCAGCCGCCCTGACGGAGGCCCTCGTCCAGGCGGCCTCGGCGCTGCGGCTCGGCCACGGTGTCGCCGAGGGCACCACCATGGGTCCCATGCACACGAGCGGCCAGCAGCAGCTGGTGAAGGACTATGTGGGGCGAGCAGTGGCCGCAGGCGGACGCATCGCCCACGGCGGCGACCACGGTACGGACCTGCCGGGCTATTTCCTGGAGCCGACCATCGTCGCCGACGCCCCTCACCAGACGGAACTGGTCGCGTGCGAGCAGTTCGGTGCGGCGCTGCCGGTCGTGACCTACGACGACCTGGACGCGACCGTGGAGGAGCTCAATGCCCAGGAGTTCGGTCTGGGCGCTTCGGTGTGGTCCCCGGACCTAGAACGCGCCCACGAGGTCGCCTCCCGGCTCGAGGTGGGCACGGCATGGATCAACCAGCACACCGTGGTGGAGCTGGACGCACCCTTCGGCGGCTGGAAGGGCTCCGGGCTGGGCCGGGAGCGCGGCCGTTGGGGCCTGGAGGAGTACCTCGAGCCGCGCACCGTCAACGCGCGGCCGCACACCGACTGACGGGACCCGCACCAGGGCCCCGCACCCGGGGCGGTTCCGAGGGGTTGTCGCGGCGCCCGTGCTGCTCAGCTCCGGAACGTCGGACTATGCAGAACGCCCGGCCGGATGCCCCGGCCGGGCGTTCTGCGTGGGCGGTCGTGTCCGCGCCCCGGTCCCGGGTCAGCGGTCCCGGGTCAGCGACCTGTGCCGTGCCCGGCCAGGGCGGCCATGG
>JAPFFX010000027.1 GCA_026645375.1 Citricoccus sp. WCRC_4
GAACGTGGGCGTGGTGCACCACCCGCCCTACGTGGACGCCACCGGCGCGGCACCCAGCGGGTCCGAGGTCGAGCTGGTGGAGGGCTTCGCCCGGCAGATCGGCGCGGAGATCGAATGGACCGTCTCCGGCGAGGAGGCCGTCATGACCGCCCTGGAGAAGGGCGACCTGGACCTGGTGGCCGGCGGGCTCACCAGCCAGTCCCCGTGGACCACCCACGGGGCCATCACCCGCGACTACGCCGAGGCCACCGGACCGGACGGGAAGACCGTCAAGCTCGTGATGGCCGTGCCGCTGGGTGAGAACCAGATGCTCACCGAACTCGAGCGGTACCTCGACGTCGCACACCCGGGAGCGCAGCCATGAGTGAGAAGGGCCCGCGCCGCTTCGGCCGCACCGAGCTGCCCCCGGAGCTGCAGGAGGCCGTGAAGAAGGCCATCCGGCTGGAATGGATCACCCTGGGGGTCCTGGCGGTGACCGTGCTCGCCGTGGGCCTGGTGACCGGCAGCTCGCAGGCCATGAAGGCCGCCTGGATCGAGGACATGCTGTCCCTGATCCCGCCGATCGCCTTCCTCATCGCCATCCGCATCATCAACAACCCGCCCTCCCGGGACCGGCCCTACGGCACCCACCGGGCCATCGGCGTCGGGCACCTGGTGGCCTCCGTGGCGCTGCTCGTCATGGGCGCCTACCTGGTGGTGGACTCCGCGATCGGGCTGATCACCGCCGAGCACCCGCCCATCGGCTCCTTCCACCTGTTCGGGCAGACCATCTGGCAGGGCTGGTTCATGATCGTGGTCATGCTGCTGTCCGTGCCCGGGCCGGTGATCCTGGGCCGGATGAAGCTCAAGCTCGCCGAGCAGCTGCATGACAAGGTGCTCTACGCGGACGCGGACATGAACAAGGCCGACTGGCAGACCGGCCTGGCCACCGCGGTGGGCGTGGCCGGCGTCGGGCTGGGCTGGTGGTGGTTCGACGGCGCCGCCGCCATCTTCGTGGGCGCGTCCATCCTCTACGACGGCATCCGCAACATGGTCACCGCGATCACCGACCTGGCCGACGCCCGCGCCCGGACCATCGAGGGCAACCAGGAGCACCCGGTGATCTACCAGGCCGAGGACCACGCCAGTTCCAAGGACTGGGTGCGCCAGGCCGGGGCCCGGGTGCGCGACGAGGGGCACGTGTTCCACATGGAGATGTTCGTGGTGCCCGAGCCCGGTGCGGCGCCCACGCTGGACCGGCTGCAGTCCCTCCGGGACTCGCTGGCGGACCTGGACTGGCGGCTCGAGGACATCGTGGTGGTGCCCGTGCCGGAACTGCCGGCCGAGGTGCACGGCGGTGCTGCCGGCGACCTGCAGTCCGAGGGCGGGCAGCGGTTCCGGGAGAGCTGAGCCGCCGCGCAGCGGCCGCGGGCCGGAGGGACGGGGACTAGGGGCTCTCCGGCGCGTGCCCGCAGGTGTTCACCACCACGCTGATGGTGATGTTCGTCGTCGGGGTCTGCGCCGTCTGGTCCGGCGGCGTGGGCGGCGTCGACGGCTCGGGCTCCTGACCGGTCGGGAGCTCGGCGCCCAGCTCCTCCAGGGCCGCGGCGATCGGGTTCGCGAAGGTGGTGCTGCCGTCCGTGGAGCCGGCGAACAGCAGGCCCACCACGTTGCGGTCCATGTCCATCACCACCGAGCCGGAGTCGCCGCCCTCGGAGAACCGCGGCGAGCGCGCGGTGTCCGTGACGATGCGGACCTGGTGGCGCAGCGTGCGGGTCCCCAGGCCGTCGCCGTAGTCCAGGCTGAGGGTCGCCTCGGCGGAGGCCACCGTGCCGAAGGTGTGCTGGGTGGTCCGCCCGCGCTTCTGGACGGCCAGGCCGATGCTCGCCTCGGTGCTGCCGGCGATGTCCCCGATGTCGATCACCGCGCTGTCCCACTCCTTGCCCTCGTCCACCGTGACCACGGCGCCGTCCGTGTTCTCGGACAGCACCGCCCGGGCCAGGCTGCCGAACTGCTGGGTGGCCGCGTCGCCGCCGTCGGGCCGGGCGGGCTGGACCATGCGGTCCCCTGCCGCCCAGCCGTCGTCCACGCAGGCCACGTGGAAGTTGGTCATCGCCAGGGCGGCCCCGGAGACGCGGTCCCGGACCATGGCCCCGAGGGTGCCGACGAAGACGTACTCACCGGCCTCCGCGACCTCCGGCGGTTCCTTGCGGATGCTGCGGGCCGGGCCCATGCTGATCCCGCCGGCCAGCCTCGGGTACGCGGTGGTGTCGACCTGCTGGGCCGGGACGAGGAGCTGGCGCGCGGCCTGGAGCTCGATGACCATCTCCTGCACATCGGTCTTGACGCCGTCCACCTCCGGGGGGACCACCTCCTCCGGCGGGAGGGCCTTCACCGGCTTCTTGTGCTCGACGAAGACGAGGATGCTGGGCTCCCCGGTCTTCTTCCCGTGGCTCACCTTCTCGCCGATGTCCACCCCGACGACCCCGGGCCGGGCCAGGAGGTCGTCCTCGATGGCCTCCTTGACCGGCTTGAT
>JAPFFX010000048.1 GCA_026645375.1 Citricoccus sp. WCRC_4
AGCTGTCCGGCGGGACGTTCACCATCAACAACTACGGCATCTTCGGCACGGACGGCTCCGCGGCGATCATCAACCACCCCGAGGTCGCGATCCTCGGGATGGGGCGGATCATCGACCGGCCGTGGGTGGTGGACGGTGAGCTGGCGGTGCGCAAGGTGATGCAGTTGTCCCTGGTCTTCGACCACCGCGTCTGCGACGGGGGAGAGGCCGGCGGCTTCCTGCGTTTCGTGGCCGACTGCTTCGAGAACCCGGTGGGGCTGCTGGTCGAGGTGTAGGTCCGCTGCCGGCGCCGGCTCTCGGCCACCGTGCCGTGTGATGCCGAGGGGGCCCGTCCTGCCGTGGGACGGGCCCCCTTGCTGTTCGCCCTGGGTGGCGCGGGTGTCCGTTCCGCTGGGGCGGCCGCGGGTGCGCCTCACTCCACGATGAACACGCTGATGAGGACCGCCTGTCGCCCTGGGCGCAAGGACTGCAGGGTGCCCACGAACTTCTTCTCATTGAGCCAGCCGTAGCGGCCTTCCGGGGCGGTGATGGTCACGGTGGAACGTCGGTACGGCTGTCCCTGGTCTCGCGGATCGCTGATGACGAGATTGACCACGCTGAGGATCGCTCCGTCAGCGGTCTCCAGCTCATAGATGGCCTCGAGGTCCTTGATCCCGTTGTCGCGCTCGAGCTGCCGGTCTGCGCCTCCCGGGAGCACGACGCCCTCGATGCCCTCGCCGTCCAGGCCCGGGCCGGCGAACCGTCCCCCGGTGATGGGCACCATGTATCGATGCCCCCACGGTGAGGTCCCGAGGTCGACGCTGTCGGCGATGTCGACGATGGCACGCAGGGCCAGTCTCGTCGTGGGCGCCGTGACCGGCGTGGAGTCCAGCAACGCGTGGAACTGCCGGTCGTTGAGCTGGGGGCCACCGGGGACCGGACTGGCCCGGGGTGCCGCGGAGGCGGTCCCTGCCGTGGCCGTGCCGGCCAGGGCGGTGGCGCCCAGCGCGAGAGCGGTGCGGCGTGTGGTGGTCATGGCGGACTCCTTGAAGAACCTGGGCGGGTGCAAAGTCGTGTGACGTGTGCCACAAGCTAGAAGTGTTGATGCAAGTCTGTCAATAGTTGAGGAAATCAATACAGGTCCGAGTGAGGTTTTACGAGGGGGTATCCGGCAGCGCCGGTTGACTTCTTTCTTCACCTCAATCGTTGTCTATAGCAACAATTAACCTTAGGATCCAGTTCCAGGGCCGCGATCCGCTGGCCCGGGGAACGGGGCCTTCGGGGTGATCGAGAGCGATCGAGGGCCGTCGGACACGGAGGGTGATATGGATTACTTCAGGCGACCATCGCGGCGATCGAGGACGGCGCCGCCCGAAGGCTCCGGGGTGGGTGCCCGGCGGACCCTGCGGGCCGCCGTCGGCGTCCTCGCCGCGGCCGGACTGCTCGCCGGCTCCGCGGCGGTCCCGGCCTGGAGTGCGGGTCCCACCGCGCCGGGCGGGAGGCCGGCGGTCGCGGTGTCGGCCGGGAAGCCGGCCCCTCCGCTGACCAAGCCCGGATGCGAGGCGCTGGCAAGGTTCGACTTCGCCTCGACGGAGATCACCTCGGCGGCGATCGTCGGCCCGGGGGAGCTCACCCATCGCGGTGAGCGGATCGGCAAGCACTGCCTGGTCACGGGGACCATGAACGAGCGGGTCAGCGAGGTCGACGGCGAGACCTACGCGATCGGCTTCGAGATGCGCCTGCCCATGCACTGGAGCGGTCGGTTCCTCTACCAGGGCAACGGGGGGCTCGACGGGTCCGTGGCGACGGCGTACGGCCGTGCCGGCGGTAGCGACAGCGGCCTCCAGATGGGCATGGCGGTCCTCAGTTCCGACGCCGGCCACACTGGCGCGCAGAACCCCACCTTCGGCCTGGACCCGCAGGCCCGGCTGGACTACGGCTACCAGGCCGTCGGCACGCTGACCCCCATGGCCAAGGCCCTCGTGACCGAGGCCTACGGCGCCGCGCCGCACCACTCCTACGTCGCCGGATCGTCCAACGGTGGCCGGCACACCATGGTCGCCGCCTCCCGCTACACGGACGAGTACGACGGCTTCCTGGCCGTCGCGCCCGGCTTCAACCTCCCGCAAGCCGCCGTCGCCCAGCTGTGGGGCGCCCAGCAGTGGAACACGGTGGCCACCTCCGAGGACCTCGCCTCGGCGCTGACCCCCGCCGAGCGGCAGGTGGTGGCCCGGGCCATCCTCAGTCAGTGCGACGCCCTGGACGGCCTCGACGACGGCCTGGTCCAGTCCAGCGACGACTGCCAGGAGTCCTTCTCGGTCACCGAGCACGTGCCCACCTGTGAGGCCGAACGCGACGGCACGTGCCTGAGCGCGGATCAGAAGGCCGTCGTGACCGAGGTCTTCGCAGGAGCCACCACCGGCGGGGGTGAGCGCATCTACTCCTCCTTCCCGTACGACCCGGGCCTGGTCCAGACCGGCTGGGCCGACTGGAAGTTCAACTCCCCGATCTCCCGGGACTCCGTGGCGGTGGGGTACATCTTCTCCACCCTGCCCTACGCCCCCGCGCTGAACGCGCTGCGGGACTTCGTCCTGGACCTGGACATCGATGACGCCAACGAGCGGATCCACGCCACCGAGGGGGCCTATGCGGAGAGTGCCATGGAGTTCATGACGCCGACCGACCTGGCGTTCGAGGAGCTACGGGCCAGCGGCGGGAAGATGATGGTCCTCCACGGCGCCTCGGACGGAGTGTTCTCGATGGAGGACACCACGGCCTGGTACCGCGGCCTGGAGGAGCATCACGGCGGGGACGCCTCGGACTTCGTCCAGTACTTCCAGGTGCCCGGCATGGGCCACACCCAGGGCGGACCCGCCACTGACCAGCACGACTCGCTGGCAGCCCTGGTCGACTGGGTGGAGGGCGGTGAGCGACCGGACCGCCTGGAGGCCTGGGTGAACCCGGCGAACACCCAGCTGCCGACGGACTGGTCCGCGGGCCGCTCCCGGCCGTTGTGCGCCTACCCGGCCGTCGCGACCTACGCCGCCGGTGACTCCGAGTCCGCGGACAGCTTCGACTGCCGGGAGTAGTCGGATCGCGCCGACTGAGGAGGGGGGACCTTGTGGGGACGGGGATGCGTTGGCGTCCCCCGCCCTCCGGGTGCCCACCGTCTGAATATTGTTTGAAAGATTGTTGACAATCTGACCCGGCGCATGACCTAATGGGTCTGGGCGCCGTGCCGCCGCTCCCGAGAGAGGGGGCCGGCCAGCAGGCCGAATGGTGCTCTAGACCAGTCGATACACAGGGGGAGACATGGGTGGCGTCGTCGTCACGGACATCTCACGCACGGACGGGGCCGTCGTCGACGCCCTGGCCCGGCACGGGGTGGCCACCGTCCATGAGGCGCTGGGCCGCATCGGCCTGGCGGGGCCGTCGGTGCGGCCGATCCAACAGGGCGTGCGCATCGCGGGAACCGCCGTGACCGTCATCGGCCAGCCCGGGGACAACCTCATGATCCACGCGGCCGTCGAGCAGGTGCGGCCCGGCGACGTCCTGGTGGTCACCACCACCTCACCCTCGGTCGACGGCGCCTTCGGTGACCTCTTCGCCACGGCGCTCAAGGCCCGCGGCGTGCGCGGCCTCGTCACCACCACCGGCGTACGGGACACCCAGGACCTGCGGGACATGGACTTCCCCGTCTGGGCCGCCGCGGTGTTCTCGCAGGGCACCGTCAAGGCCACGGGAGGGTCGGTGAACGTGCCGGTCATCGTCGAGGGGGTGCGGGTCGAGCCCGGCGACGTCGTCATCGCGGACGACGACGGCGTCGTCGTGGTCCCGCAGGACCGCGCCGCCGAGGCCCTCACCGCCGCCGAGGCGCGTGCGGCCAAGGAGGAGGCCGACCGTGCGGCCTACGCCGCCGGCACCGAGCTGAGCCTGGACCGCAAGGGACTGCGTTCCCTGCTGTCCGAGCTCGGCGTCGAGTACACCACCCAGGCCGAGTACCGCCGTGGCCGGTGATCCCGTCCTCGACGGCGTCCCGTGCATGCTGATCCGCGGCGGCACCAGCAAGGGCGCCTTCTTCCTCGCGGAGGACCTGCCGGACGACCCGGGCGAGCGTGACGCGCTGCTGCTGCGGATCATGGGCACCCCGGACCCCCGCCAGGTCGACGGGATCGGCGGGGCGCACCCGCTGACGAGCAAGGTCGCGATCGTGTCCCGCTCGGAGGTGGCCGGCATCGACGTCGACTACCTGTTCCTCCAACTCGGCGTCGACGAGGCCGTCGTCGGCGCCACGCAGACCTGCGGGAACCTGCTGGCCGGCGTCGGCCCGTTCGCGGTCGAACGAGGCCTCGTCGACGCCGAGGCGTCCACGACCTCGCTGCGGATCCGCATGCTCAACACGGGCGACCTCGCGACGGCGACGTTCGCCACCCCGGACGGCCGGGTCGACTACGACGGCGACGTGGGCATCGACGGCGTGCCCGGCACCGCCGGCCGGATCTGCCTGGACGTCGGAGCAGGGCCGGAGCGCTCGCTCCTGCCCACCGGCAACGTCACCGACATGATCGACGGACACGAGGTCACCCTGGTCTCCAACGGCATGCCGGTCGTCCTGTTGCGCGCCTCCGAATTCGGCGTCACCGGCGAGGAGAGTCCCGAGGACCTCGAATCCCGTCCCGAGCTGGTGGAGGCCCTCGAGGGCATCCGCCGGCAGGCGGGACCGCTCATGGGACTGGGGGACGTGACGGGGCAGACCGTCCCGAAGATGTTCCTGCTCTCCGCCCCCAGCGCCGGCGGTGCCGTCTCCACCCGGGCCTTCATCCCGCGCCGGGTCCATGCGGCCATCGGCGTGCTGATGGCCGCATCCGTCGCCGCCGGTATCCGCCTGCCCGGGGCGGTCGGCTCCGAGCTCGCCGAATTGGCCGGACCCGGGCCGGACCTCATCGAGCACCCTTCCGGCATGTTCCCCGCACAGGTCAGCGTGACCCGCGACGACGAGGGGGACTGGCGCGCCACCAGCACCTCCATCCGGACCGCCCGCAAGATCTTCGACGGCCGGGTCTTCCCCCGGCCCCGCCTCTGAAAGGACCCCACCATGGCACATCCCGAGAACTTCGACCTGGCCCACATGGGCGCCGTCGAGCTCTTCACCCCGAAATTCGAGGAGAGCCTGCACTTCTTCCGCGACCTGTTGGCGATGCGCGAGGTCGAGCGCATCGGTGATTCGGCCTACCTGCGCTGCTGGGACGAATACCAGCGGTACTCGCTCAAGCTGACGGCGTCGGACACCAACGGCGTGGGACGCACGCTCTACCGCGCGACCAGCGAGGACGCCCTGCAGCGGCGCGTCGCCGCGATCGAGAAGGCCGGGCTGGGCCACGGCTGGCGCGATCCCGAGGTCGGCGTGGGCCCCTCGTACGAGTTCGAGGACCCGGACGGGCACGTGATGGCCCTGTACTACGAGACCGAGCACTACGTGCCGGACGACGAGGACCGCCCGGCGCTGAAGAACCAGGCCGCCGCCTACCCCGGACGCGGCATCAACGTCCGCCGGCTGGACCACATCAACTACCTCGCGAGCGACGTCACCGCCTGCGGCGAGTTCTGGCGTGAGGTGATGATGTCCCGGGAATCCGAGCGCGTGGCGCTGGACGACGGCGGCTACGGCGCCCGGTGGTTCCGCTTCCACCAGAAGTCCTATGACGTCGTGTACTCCGCCGACTGGACCGGTGAGCGGGGCCGCTTCCACCACTTCGCCTTCGCCCCGGACAGCCGCGAGGACATCCTCCGGGCGGCGGACATCTGCCTCGAGAACGGCATCTACATCGAGTACGGGCCGTACAAGCACGCCATCAACCAGACGTTCTTCCTCTACGTGTGGGAGCCCGGCGGCAACCGCATCGAGTTCGCCAACGCCCAGGCCCGCCTCATCCTGGACCCCGACTGGCCGGTGGTGGAGTGGAGCGAGGCCGAGCGCGCCAAGGGCCAGGCCTGGGGCATGAAGACCGTGCCCACCTTCCACACCCACGGAACCCCCTTCGTGGAGAACCAGGAGGAGATCGACCGAGCCGCCCTGGAAGGACGGGTCCACTGATGATCATCGACGTCCACGGGCACTACACCACGGCGCCCGCACCGCTGCAGGACTGGCGCGACCAGCAGGTCGCCGCACTGTCCGGTGGTCCGGAACCGGACCCGGCCGGACCGGTCATCACCGATGACCAGATCCGCGAGACCATCGAGAAGAACCAGCTGCGGCTCATGGACGAGCGCGGCATCGACCTGACGGTCTTCTCCCCGCGCGCGTCCTTCATGGCCCACCACGTGGGGGACGTCGAGACCTCCCGGGCGTGGGCCCGCATCTGCAACGACCTGTGTGCCCGGGTGGCGCGGCTCTTCCCCGGCCGCTTCGCGCCCGCGGCCATGCTCCCGCAGTCTCCCGGCGTGCCCACGGAGACGGTCCTGGAGGAGATGAGCCGGACGGTCGAGGACCTCGGCGCCGTGGCGGTCAACCTCAACCCGGACCCCTCCGGCGGTCACTGGACCTCGCCGCCGTTGACCGACGAGTACTGGTTCCCCGTCTACGAGCGGATGATCGAGCTGGACGTTCCGGCGATGATCCACGTCTCCACCTCCGTGAACCCCGCCTTCCACACCACCGGCGCGCACTACCTCAACGCCGACACCACGGCGGTCATGCAGCTGATCCAGGGCGACCTGTTCTCCCGGTTCCCCGGGCTGCGCCTGGTGATCCCGCACGGCGGTGGCGCGGTGCCGTTCCACTGGGGGCGGTTCCGGGGACTGGCGATGGCGCTGGGCAAGCCCGAGCTCTCGGAGCACCTGCTGCAGAACGTCTTCTTCGACACGTGCGTGTACCACCAGCCCGGCATCGACCTGCTGCTGGACGTGGTGCCCGCGGAGAACGTGCTGTTCGCCTCGGAGACGGTCGGGGCCGTGCGGGACATCGATCCGTGCACGGGGCACTACTTCGACGACACGCGACGGTACGTGGAGTCCGCGGGCCTGGACGCGGAGACCCTGGCGCGGATCCAGGAGGGCAACGCGCGCAGGGTGTACCCGCGCCTGGCGCGGTGGGTGTGACCCTCCGCCCTGCCATGTTCACCCCCCTGGGGTGATGTCCGGCCGGGTCCGATGGCGTTGGATGGGTCACGACCATCCCGTGGCCGGGGCCCCCGCCTCCACGCGGGCCGGCCTCCGGCTGGGTTCCACCCCGAAGGAGCCGACATGACGACACCAGCACCCCGCCTGCTCAGCGACGACCTCGTCAAGGTGCTGCAACTGGCACGGGAGTCCGACAGCGTCGAGCTGAAGCTGACCGTGCCCGAACAGTCGTACCGCTCCGCGGCCGCCGCACTCGGTGTCGACCCGCTCGACGCGCAGATCCGCCAGGTCTTCTTCTTCGACACGCCCGATCTGCGCCTCGACGCCGCCGGGGTGGTCGTGCGCGCCCGTCGCGTCCGGGACCGCGACGACTCGGTCGTCAAGCTCCGGCCGGTCGTCCCGTCCGAACTGAGCGCCGAGCTGCGCACATCGCCCAACCTCGTCGTCGAGGTCGATGCGATGCCCGGCGGCTACGTGTGCTCGGCGGCGCTCAAGCAGCGGCTGACCTCACCGGACGTGGCCGCCGTGGTCTCCGGCAAGAAGCCCCTGCGCAAGATCCTGGACAAGGACCAGCGCGCCTTCTTCCTCGAGCATGCCCCGGAGGGCGTGACGCTGGAGGACCTGTCCGTCCTGGGGCCGATCCTGGTGCTCAAGCTCAGCCTCCGTCCGGAGGGCACGTCCCAGAAGTTCGTCGCCGAGATGTGGACCTACCCGGACGGAACCCGCGTCGTGGAACTCTCGACGAAGTGCCCGCCCGCGGACGCCCTCGACGTCGCGCTGGACACGCGCGCCTTCCTGGAACGCAAGGGGATCCCCCTCAGCGGTGAGCAGCGGACGAAGACCCGGACGGCCCTGGAGTTCTTCTCCCAGGAACTCCAGGCCCTCGCAGCGGACGCACCGGAACCCGAGAGTCAATAAACGCGGCATTGTCCGTGCCGGGCGGAGACATCGGCCTCTCTCCGCGACAGGAGCCGAGAAATTGACTACGATGACGTGATGGCGATCACCACACCGGCTCCCGCTGACGGCACCTCGACCGCGGGGCTGCCGACCGACGAACTCGACCCCGTCGTCCTCGGCCGCCGCCTGCGGCACCTGCGCAAGGAGGCCGGACTGACGCTCGACCAGGCGGCGGAGGCGGTGGGGGCCACCGGTTCGCACCTGTCGCTGATCGAGAACGGCAAGCGCGAGCCGCGGCTGACCCTGCTCGCCCGGCTGGCGGCCCTGCACGGGAGCTCCGTGGAGGACCTGCTGGCCACGGAGGCGCCGAGCCGGCGGGCGGCCCTGGAGATCGCGGTGGAGAAGGCCCAGCGCACCGAGCACTACGCCAGCCTCGGGCTGCCGCAGATCAAGATCTCCCCGCGCACTCCCACGGAGGTCCTGGAGGTCATCGCCGGCCTGGAGGCCGAGCTGAACCGACGGATGGAGGAACAGGCCGCCACCCCGGAGGAGGCGCGCCGGGCCAACTCCGAACTGCGCCAGGAGATGAAGGAACGCAACAACCACTACCCGGAACTGGAGCGCCAGGCGCAGCAGCTGCTGGACGCCGTCGGGCACTCCGGGGGACCGTTGAGCCACCATGCCGCGGCCGACCTGGCGGAGCACCTGGGCTTCTCCGTCCGCTCCGTGTCCAACCTGCCGCACTCCACCCGCTCGGTGACGGACCTGAAGAACCGGCGGTTCTACCTCTCCCGCGCGCGGAACCCGGACCACGACCAGCGCTCGGTGCTGCTGCAGGCCATCGGCGCCTACGTGCTCGGCCACGGCGAGCCCGCGGACTACTCGGACTACCTGCGCCAGCGGGTCTACACCAACTACTTCGCCGCGGCGCTGATGATGCCGCAGAAGGAGACGGTGAAGTTCCTGAAGAGCGCCAAGGCGGACAAGGACCTGGCCATCGAGGACGTCCGGGACGCCTTCGGCGTCTCCTACGAGTCCGCCGCCCACCGGTTCACCAACCTGGCCACCGAGCACCTGGGCATCACCTGCCACTTCCAGAAGGTGCACGAGTCCGGGATCATCCACAAGGCCTACGAGAACGACGGCGTCTCCTTCCCCGCCGATCACACCGGCGCCATCGAGGGCCAGCAGGTGTGCCGGAACTGGACCTCGCGGGAGGTCTTCGGCGTGGCCGACCGGTTCCGCGCCTTCAACCAGTACACGGACACCCCGGCCGGCACCTACTGGTGCACCGCCGTGGTGGAGGGGCACTCCTCCGGGTTCTACTCGTTGTCCATCGGGGTGCCCTTCGACGTGGCCCGCTGGTTCCGCGGCAAGGAGACCACGGCCCGCTCCGTCTCCCGCTGCCCGGACCCCTCCTGCTGCCGGCTGCCCACGCCGGACCTGGAGGCGGAGTGGGGCGGGCACGCCTGGCCGGCCGCCCGCGCCAACGCCCACCTGCTCGCGGCGATGCCCTCCGGGGCCTTCCCCGGAGTGGACGAGGTGGAGGTCTTCGAGTTCCTGCGCGCGCAGCAGGGATAGCGGACGACCGGCCGCTCACGTGACCCGCCGTGACGCGCCGTGACGCGAAGGGGAGAAGCCTAGGGCATCGGGGCGCACATGTCTCGCAGATGTGCGAAAATGGAGGACAGCCAATCTCACGGAAAGCGTCCGGCCCGAGGGTGGGACCGGACTCCGGAGGAGTGGCCTTCGCCCTGAAGGAAAGAGACGTGTACATGCAGTTGATCCCCGGCAAGCTCGTTGTTCATCCCCACCACGGTCCGGCGACCGTCACCAACACCTTCCAGCGCACCGTGAAGGGCGCGGAGGTGACCTACATCGAGCTGACGATCCGGAGCAACAACCTCGTGGTCTCCATCCCGGAGGCGAGGGTGGAGGAGATCGGCGTCCGCGAGGTCTACGACCGCGCCCACCTGCGCAGGCTGCTCGAGGTCGTCCAGGAGCCCACCGGCGTCGAGGAGAAGCAGTGGTCCCGCCGCATGAAGGCCAACCAGGAGA
>JAPFFX010000066.1 GCA_026645375.1 Citricoccus sp. WCRC_4
ACGTGGTGCTGCCGGCGGTGGACGAGATCGTTGCCTGTACGGGGTTCCGGCCGGACCTGGAGCCGCTCTCCGAGCTGCGGCTGGGGCTGGACACGGCCGTGGAGAGCCCGGTGGCGCTGGCGCCGCTGATCGATCCCAACGTGCATTCCTGCGGCTCGGTGCCGCCCCACGGGGCGGAGGAGCTGAAGCATCCGGAGACGGATTTCTACATAGTGGGCATGAAGAGCTACGGGCGGGCGCCGACCTTCCTGATGGCCACCGGGTACGAACAGGTCCGCTCCATCGCGGCCGCCCTGGCCGGGGACCAGGCCGCCGCCGACAACGTGGAACTGGAGTTGCCCGAGACCGGGGTGTGCTCCACCGATCTCGGCGGGTCCTGTGACGCCCCGGCCCCCGTCGCCAACACCGCCGACCAGGGCTGCTGCGCCCCGGCCCCCACCACTGCAGCCACCGACATCCCGTCCACACCCGCGACCGGGCCGGTGCTGCTGCCGGTCCGGGCCGCCGCCTGCTGCTGACCCACCACGCCGGGGATGGTGTGGAGGTCCGCTCGGCCGGGTCCCTGCCCGGATCGGAGGTCCATCCCCTCGTCGCCGAAGCTCTCCGAGAACGGGGCATCGACCTGACCGGGGCCTACCCGAAACCGCTGACCGATGACGTCGTCCGTGCCGCGGACTACGTCATCACCATGGGCTGCGGCGACGCCTGCCCCGTCTACCCGGGCAAGCGCTACCTGGACTGGCAGATCACCGACCCGGCCGAGGAGACCCTGGACCGAGTCCGCCAGATCGTCGACGAGATCGACGCTCGTGTCCGTGCGCTGCAGGCCCAGCTCTAGACCCGCCCCGGTCCTTTCCCTGCGCACCAGGTTCCTGCGGGAACAGGGCCCCGCCCACCGGCCGTAGGCGCCACCGATGAACCGGTCGGTAACTTTTCCTCCGTTCGCTCTGGACAGATCCGCGGTGGTTGGACATCCTCGTGACTGTGGGTCGGATCACGGGGCGTGAGTCCCGTCGTCACCTGACAGCGTGCCGACCATCCTGATCTGGAGGAGCAATCGTGGCCGAGGCCTTGATCGTCGATGCCGTGCGTACCCCGGTGGGGCGCCGCGGGAAGGGCCTGTCGCAGGTCCACCCCCTGGACCTGGCCGCCGCGCCGATCGCCGCGCTGGTGGAGCGGGCCGGGATCGACTCGGCGCAGTATGACGAGGTGATCCTGGGCTGCATCGACCAGGTGGGCCCGCAGGCGATGGACATCGCCCGCAACGCCTGGCTCGCCGCGGGGCTCTCGGAGCACGTGCCCGGGACCACGGTGGAACGCCAGTGCGGCTCCGGCCAGCAGGCCATCCACTACGCCGCCCAGGCGGTGATGTCCGGCACTTCCGACCTGGTCGTCGCCGGCGGCGTGCAGTCGATGTCCACGATCCCGCTGTCCTACTCCAACAAGGCGGCCACGGAGTTCGGGTACCCGGACCCGTTCACCGGCTCGGCATGCTGGGCCGACCGGTACGGGGAGGCGGAGATCTCCCAGTTCCGGGGCGCGGAGATGATGGCCCGCCGATGGGGCTTCACCCGCGAGGCACTGGAGGAGTTGGCGGTGACCTCGCACGAGCGGGCCCTGGCTGCCCAGCAGGAGGGTCGCTTCGACCGGGAGGTCATCCCGGTGCCCCAGGCGCCGGGCGTCACCGCGGACGAGGGGCCGCGCCAGCCCGACCGGGCCAAGATGGCCTCGCTGGAACCGATCGTTCCCGGGGGCCTGCACACCGCCGCGTCCGCGTCGCAGATGTCCGACGGCGCCGCGGCCCTGCTGATCGCCTCCCCAGCCGCCGTCGACCGGTACGGGCTCACCCCGCGGGCGCGGATCCACCACCTCTCCGCCCGGGGGGATGACCCCGTGATGATGCTGTCGGCCCCGATCCGGGCCACCCGGTACGCCCTCGAGAAGGCCGGGATGAGACTGGACCAGATGGACGTCATCGAGATCAACGAGGCGTTCGCCGCCGTGGTCCTGGCCTGGCAGGCCGAGACCGGGGCCGACATGGCGAAGGTGAACGTCAATGGCGGGGCGATGGCCCTGGGCCACCCCATCGGGGCCACCGGGGCGCGGCTGATGACCTCCCTGCTGCACGAGCTCGAACGCTCCGGGGGCCGGTACGGGCTGCAGACCATGTGCGAGGGGGGCGGCCAGGCCAACGTCACCATCATCGAGAGGCTCTGACCATGACATCGACCGACACAGGGACCGCCATAGGCGTGGGCGCGGCCGTCCACCAGGCCCAGCAGAACACGGTGAGCGCACTGTTGCGCCGCTCCGTGTCCACCTTCGGCGACACCATCGCGCTGCGGTTCCAGGACCGGCACTGGAGCTACCGCGGCCTGGGGGCGGCCGTGGACCGCGTGGTCCACCGGTTGAGGGACCTCGGGCTCGCACCGGGAGACCGGGTGGCGGCCTACGGGGTGAACTCGGATGCGTACCTGGTGCTGTTCCTGGCCTGCGCCCAGGCGGGCGTGGTCCACGTGCCGGTGAACTTCGCCCTCAAGGGCGGTGAGCTCGCCTACATCCTGGAGGACTCCGGCGCGCGCTTGCTGGTGGCGGACAACGCCTTGGCCCCGCTGGTCCGGGAGGTCCTGGACGAGGGCCGTGCGGCCGGCGTCGAGACCGTCCTCCCGATGTTCCCCGATTCCGGGACGGGGGAGCAGTCCCTCCTGGAGACCGCTGAGGGCCGCGGCCCCGGTTCCGGTCCGGGTGCCGGGGAGGGGCCCGGCACCGGCCCGGCCGAGACGGACCTGCTGCAGCTGCTCTACACCTCGGGGACGACGTCGGCCCCGAAGGGCGCGATGATGACCCACCGGGCGCTGATGGCCGAGTACGTCTCCTCCGTCATCGCCCTGGACCTCACGGCCGAGGACCGGCCGCTGGTGGCGATGCCGTTGTACCACTCGGCGGCCATGCACGTGTTCCTGCTGCCGTATCTCTCCCTGGGGGCCACGGTGCGCCTGTTGGCCAAGCCGGACGTGCCGGAGATCCTGCGCTACGTGGAGGAGGAGCACATCGGCTCCCTGTTCCTGGCCCCCACGGTGTGGGTGCCGCTGTCCAACCACCCCGACCTGGACACCCGTGACCTGTCCTCCCTGACGAAGGCCCAGTACGGGGCCTCGATCATGCCCGTGACCGTTCTGCAGCGGCTGCGGTCCCGGTTCCCGAAACTGGGGTTCTACAATTGCTTCGGCCAGTCCGAGCTGGGCCCGTTGTGCACCGTGCTGCGTCCGGAGGAGCACCACGCCCGACCGGCCTCCTGCGGGCGGCCGGTCTACTTCGTCGAGGCGCGGGTGGTCACCGCCGAGGGACGCGTGGCCGATCCCGGCGAGCCCGGGGAGATCCAGTACCGCTCCCCACAGCTGATGGACGGGTACTGGAACAAGCCCGAGGCCACCGCCGAGGCCTTCTCCGAGGGCTGGTTCCGCTCCGGGGACCAGGTGACCCGGGACGAGCAGGGCTTCATCCAGGTGGTGGACCGCATCAAGGACGTGATCAACACCGGCGGGGTGATGGTGGCCCCGCGGGAGGTCGAGGACTGCATCTACGAGCTCGAGGAGGTCGCCGAGGTGGCCGTCATCGGCCTGCCGGACGAGCGGTGGATCGAGGCCATCACCGCGGTCGTGGTCCTCAAGGACGGGGCCTCCCTGACCGCCGAGACCGTGCGAGCCCACGTCAGGGACCGGATCGCCGACTACAAGGTGCCCAAGCGCGTGGACTTCGTCGCCGAACTGCCCCGCAACCAGTCCGGCAAGCTGCTCAAGCGCGAGCTCCGCGCCGAGCGCACCGGATCCCCGGTGCCGAGGGGGCAGTCATGACGGCACCACTGCGGGTCGAACGCCGCGAGGGGGTGGTCCGGCTCGTCATGGACCGCACCGCCGCCGGCAACGCCCTCGACGAGCCCCTGGCCGAGGCCCTGGCCACGGAACTCGAACGCGCCGAGGCGGACCCCCGGGTCCGGGTGCTGACCGTGACGGGCCGCGACCGCTTCTTCTGTGCCGGTGGTGACGTGAGATCCATGGCCTCGGTGCCGGCCGGAGAGCGGCACGAGCTCCTGTTGTCCCTGGCCACGGCGACGAGCACCCTGATGTCCGCCCTGTCCCGGACGCGGTTGCTGGTGGTCGCCGGGGTCAACGGCGCCACGGCCGGGGCCGGACTGGGCCTGCTGCTCGCCGCGGACTGGGTGCTGGCCAGTGACGAGGTGAAGATCGTCGGGGCCTTCGCCGGCGTCGGGCTCACCCCGGACACCGGAGTGTCCTACCTGCTTCCGCGTACCGTCGGATACCACCGGGCGGTCGAGCTGACCCTGGGCGGGCGCCGGCTGGGCGGGGCGGAGGCCGTGGAGTGGGGGCTGGCCAGCCAGTCCGTCCCGGCCGCTGACTTCGCCCACCGGCTGACGGAGGCCGAGGACGCGTTCGTGGCCACTCCGGACCACGTGGTCGGCCCCACCAAGGCCCTGCTCCGCGCCGGTCGCTACGGAGCGGACTGGGAGGAGCACCTGCGCGCGGAGGCGCGGAGTGTGGCGCGGTCGAGCACGCACCCGGAGAGCGTCCGCCTCGTGGACCGGTTCGCCGCACCGGCCCCCGCGGCTCACGGCGCGGGGTAGGTGACCCGGCCGCCGTCGGGATCCACCACGGCACCGGCGGTGAGCTGGGCCGGGGGAGCCTTGCCCGGTTCCATGAGGTGGCGCACCGCCTCGCCCGCAGCGAGCAGGTGATCCGCGATGATCCGGCGATGGCACCGCCACCACACCGCCTCCGAGCACATCACCGCCGCCGTCCGCTCGGCTCCCCACGCCCGCAGTTCGGCCAGTCCCGTCCTGAACTCCTCTGACAGGGCGTGGTCCGCGTAATTGTGGAAGCTGCGGTTCTCCCAGAAACCGTTGACCTCCTCGGGGACGGACTGGTCGCGCGACCGCCGGCCGCCGAGGGAGGCCAGCCGCCGGTACTCGATGCCCGCCCCGGACAGGGACGCCGCCAGGGCCTCCTGGTCGAAGTGCGGGTAGCGGCGCGAACCGGGCAGCCGCCGCACGTCCACCAGCACCCGCACGTCCACCGAGCGCAGCAGGTCCAGGAACTCATCCAGCGTCCGCGTCGAATGACCGACGGTGTAGAACGGTAGGTCCATGCCCCGAATCTAACGTCCCCGGCCGTCAGGTCCATCAGGTGAACTTGCACTTGCCAGAGGAGAGGAGGAAAGTGTATGGGTGCATTCTCCAGAAACCATCGAACCCACCGCCGCTGAGCGGAACCCCTCGGGCAGGACGTTCTTCGGCCAGCCGGGCCCGCTCGCCAACCTGTTCAGCGTCGAGTTGTGGGAGCGCTTCTCGTTCTACGGGATGCAGGGCATCCTGCTCATCTACATGTACTTCACGGTCGCCGAGGGCGGCCTGGGGATCGACGAGGCGGTGGCCACCGGCATCGTCGGTGCCTACGGCGGCATGGTCTACGTGTTCTGCATCATCGGCGGCTGGGTGGCCGACCGGCTGCTGGGCTCGGAACGGACGATGTTCATCAGCGGCGTGCTCATCATGTGCGGGCACATCGCGCTGGCCCTGGTCCCGGGCGTCCCCGGGCTCGCGCTGGGCCTGGTCCTGGTGGGGCTCGGTTCGGGCGGGTTGAAGGCGAACGTCGCCAACCTGGTCGGCAACCTCTACACGCGGGACGATCCGCGCCGCGACGCAGGGTTCTCCATCTTCTACATGGGCATCAACATCGGTGGCCTGATCGGGCCCCTGCTGACCGGCTGGACCGCCCAGGCCTGGGGCTTCCACGTCGGCTTCGGACTGGCCGCCATCGGCATGGCCATCGGCCTGACCCAGTACGCGCTGACCCGCAAGAGCCTGCCGGAGCACGTCCACCACGTGCCCAGCCCTCTGCCGCGCAGCCAGTACGGCCGGTGGATCGGCATCACCGTCGTGGCCCTGGCGGTGATCGCCGTGGCCGTGGCCACCGGGTTCGTCAACGCCGCGAACCTGGCCGACGTCGTCGTCGTCCTCTCCGCGGTGGCCGCCATCGCGATCTTCGCGGTCATCCTCACGTCGGCCAAGACCACTGCTGAGGAGCGCAGCCGCGTGCTGGCCTTCATCCCGCTGTTCATCGGCTCGGCCGCGTTCTTCGCCCTGTTCCAGCAGCAGTTCACGGTCATCACCCTCTACTCGGACACCCGGCTCGACCGCATGCTGGGCGACTGGGAGATGCCGATCCCGTGGGTGCAGTCCTTCAACCCGTTCTTCATCATCCTGCTGGCCCCCGTCTTCGCCGCACTGTGGACGAAGCTGGGCCGCCGCCAGCCCAACACCCCGGTCAAGTTCGGCGTGGGCATCGCCCTGATGGGCACTGCCTTCCTGCTGTTCCTGCCGATGGTCGGCACGGGCGCGGTGCCGGTGTTGTGGATCGGGTT
Organism: Citricoccus sp. WCRC_4; assembly: GCA_026645375.1. Taxonomy (GTDB): domain Bacteria; phylum Actinomycetota; class Actinomycetes; order Actinomycetales; family Micrococcaceae; genus Citricoccus. The sequence goes on from JAPFFX010000066.1 coordinate 6,439, forward strand.
CATCATGCTCGTGGCCACCATGGGTGAGCTCATGGTCTCCCCCGTGGGCCTGTCCCTGTCCACCAAGCTCGCCCCCGCGGCGTTCCCGGTGATGATGGTGGCCCTGTACAACCTCTCGGTGGCCCTGGGCACCGCGCTGTCCGGCGCGCTGGCCGGCTATTACACGGCAGAGACGGAAGGCACCTACTTCGGTGTCCTCGGTGCCGTGACCATCGCGATCGGCGTGGTCATGCTGTTCATCGCCCGCCCGGTGCACCGGGCCATGCGCGGGATCCACTGACCTGCCGGCCGGCGGACGGGCGTTGACCGGGACGGTCCGGTCAACGCCCGTCCTCGCGGGATCTCAGGCCGGCGAGCGGAACGTCGCCGCGATCAGGGCGCCGTCGGGAAGGTCCGCCGACCGGACGGCCTTGACGGTACCGCCGGTACGCAACACCCGGGCCGCGACCTCGTCCGCCAGTCCGTAGGTATGGGCGCTGGGCTCCTCCGCGACCGTCACCTCGCCGTACTCGTCGATGGTGCCCTCACGTTCGGCCGCAAGATCGAACAGCAGTACGTCCACCCGGCCCGCGGTCGCCGCCCTGGCGATCTCCCGTAGCTTGGCACTGGCCCGGCCGTGGGCGCGCTGGGTGCCGAAGCGCTCGCGCCAGGCAGCCAGCTGGGTGGCGTAGTTGCGGTCCAGGACCTCCCGGCCGCGCTTGCCCAGGTCCTCCAGGGACAAGGACGCCGGGTTGACCCCGATGCCCTCCTCCACGAGCCGCTGGTAGGTGTTGATCTCCCGGTAGGCCGGTTCCAGATCGGGGCTGGCCGCCAGCACCAGCGGATGGGCTGACCCGTTGATCTGGCGCAGGACCGCTTCCTGGACCGTCGAGCAGTAGTCACGTCGCTGGACCTTGGGCCGCTGGTTGCCGTCCGCGCGCTGGCGGTCCATGCGGCCCTCGTTGTCGGCGGTCTGCAGTTCGAGTCCGAGGTCGTCGGGCAGCCCGGTCAGCTGCACCTCGTGGCATGAAGCGTCGGCCTCCAGGGCCAGCAGCCGGACCGATCCCTTCGTCAGTGCCAGGACGTACCCGCTGTGGGCGAACGTCGTGGCCCGGATGAGGGGGCCGACGTCGAACCGGTCACCGACACTGCAGTGACTGTTCAGGTTGTTCATGAGCCGGAAGGCGCGCAACCCCGAGGGCGAGACGAACACGGCGATGGAGCGGGCCTGGGTGGACCAGAAGCCCCGGTCCTCCTCCAGCGCGGCCACCTCTGCGATGACACGCTCCCGGTCCTCGGCGGGTACGGAACCGGGCAGCGTGGCCAGTGCCTCCGTGGCTGCCGTGCGCAGCGCCACCTGGGCCGCCTCGGGGTTCCGGCCGATCGGCGCCCGGGCGTCGTCGGCCCCGGACGACGCAACATACAACGACACGCTCGCGGCGTGCCGGTGCTGCGTGAGCTCGGCGAAGTCTTCTGCTGAGGGAATGTCGATGCTCATGGGGACACGGTACCCACGTGTGACGGAAAGCACACCTGCTACGGGATATTCCGTGCCCGGTTCTGTCGACGCGGGACCACGACGCCGGCTCGTCGCCCCGGGCTCACCGGTGGGCGTACGCTGTGCGCATGCAGACGCGCCCGGTGCGTCCGGCGGGGGAGCGCAACCGCACCTTCGCCGGCATCCTGGCCAACACTGCCCTGGCCAACCTCACCACCAGCTACCTGTGGTTCGCCATCACCTTCTGGATCTACCTCGAGACGCGGAACGTGATCGCCACGGGCGTGATCGGCGGTGCCTACATGCTGCTGCTGGCCGCCACCGGGATCAGCTTCGGCACCTACGTGGACCGGTTCCGCAAGCTTCCGGTGATGCGGTTCGCGGGAGCCGTCACGCTGGCGATGTTCGCCGTGGCCGGCCTGCTGTTCCTGCTGGCGCCGGCCGGGGAGCGCAGCGCGCTGGACCGCCCGTGGTTCTGGGCGTTCGCGCTCACCGTCCTGGCCGGGGCCGTCGTCGAGAACCTGCGGAACATCGCGCTGTCGACCACCGTCACCCTGCTCATCGACCAGGACCGGAGGGCGAACGCCAACGGCTATGTGGGCATGGTGCAGGGACTGGCCTTCATCGCCACCTCCGTCCTGTCCGGGCTCTCGATCGGACTGCTGGGGATGGGCCCGACCGTCCTGGTCGCCGTCGTCCTCTCGGCCCTGGCACTGGCACACCTGGCGTTCCTGCGCCTGCCGGAGGAAGCCGCACCGGCCCCCTCCGACGCCCACGGGGGCTTCGACCTCACGGGTGCCTGGTCAGCGATCCGGGAGATCCCGGGCATGGTCGCGCTGATCCTGTTCACGACGTTCAACAACTTCATCGGAGGCGTGTACCTGGCGCTGATGGACCCCTATGGCCTGGAACTGTTCACGGTCGAGCTCTGGGGCGCCTGGTTCGCCCTCGGCGCCACGGGCTTCATCCTCGGCGGACTCCTCGTCGGACGCCTCGGGCTGGGGCCCAATCCCATCCGCACCCTGCTGGGTGTCGTCGCCATCATGGGCGTGATCGGGGCACTGTTCACCATCCGGGAGTGGGGGTGGCTGTACGTCCTGGGAATCTGGCTGTACATGCTGGGTATCCCGGCCGTGGAAGCCGCCGAGCAGACCGTCATCCAGAAGGTCGTCCCGCTGCACCGCCAGGGACGGGTCTTCGGGTTCGCCGCTGCCGTCGAGTCGGCGGCGGCACCCGTGACGGCCTTCGTGGTGGCCCCGATCGCCGAGGTCTGGATCATCCCCTTCGCCCGGGGGGCCGAGGGCGGCACGGTCCTGGAGCCACTGCTGGGCGAGGGGAGGGCCCGGGGGATCGCGCTCGTCTTCCTCATCGCGGGACTGGTCATGGTCCTCGCCGCGGTGGTGGCATGGAGGTCACCGGCCTATCGCCGGATCTCGGCCGCCTACGCCGAGCCCGTGCCGGCTCGATCCTGACGGGGCGCCCTCCCATGGACCAGACTGGCGCCATGGACGCTACCGAGATCCTCACCGACCTGGCCCGCCGGCCCCTCGACCAGCTCGACCTGTTCTGGGGTGACGTGCACGCCACCCGGCTCAATGCGCATCCCGGCGGGCACCCGAACTCGATCGCCTGGCTCATCTGGCACGCCGCCCGCGAGATCGACGCCCAGGTCGCCGCGCTCGACGGTGCCGAGGAGACGTGGACGGCCGGGGACTGGGCTGACCGCCTCGGTCCGACGGTACCGGCCGAGGGCCACGGTTTCGGTCACTCACCGGCCGAGGCCCGGGCCGTCGTCGTGACGGACGAGGACCTGCTCCGTGAGTACCTGGCCGTGGTCACGGATGCCGCGACGGACTACCTGGGCCGGTTGCGGTCCGAGGACCTCGGTGAGGTCATCGACGAGGGCTGGCATCCGCCGGTCACGCGGGGGGTGCGCCTGGTCAGCATCTTCGCCGATGCCCTGCAGCACGTGGGCCAGGCGGCCTACCTGGCGGGAATGCCCGACGGCCGCTGAGCCCGTGCCCGCGCGCATCGCAGCGGTGCACATCCGGCAGGTACGCCGAAGGCCGGCCCGCCACGGTGCGGACCGGCCTCCGGCGGTGATGCCCGCGAGGGGTCAGGACTGGTCGACCATGAAGGCCGCGAAGAACCCGGAGAGTTCCTCGTGGGCGTCCAGCGGCATCACCTGGGCGATGTACTGGTCCGGCCTCACCACCACGAGGGCACCGCGGTCACGGTCGATTCCGCGCAGGTCGTAGATGTCCTGCGTGGCCGTCAGCCCGGGCACGTCACCGAGCAGGCGGCCGTTGGTCTTCTCCGCGGAGAACACCTTCTCGTAGTCGCGCAGGCCGAACGTCCCCTTCGCCGGGAGCAGGAACTGCGGGATGGCGTTCAGGTCGACGTCCAGGTGCTCCTGCTGCAGGATCGCGCGGACGTCGAACACTGCGTCATCGGCCCAGCCGGCCGGAGTGAAGCGGCGGACGGGGGAGGACTCTGACTCGTCCAGGTAGGTGACGAGCCTGCGCAGCGCCGAGTCCTCGGACCCGGCGTCCGCGGCGTCGGCGAAGGCGTACAGGCGCCAGCGGCCGTCGGCCTCGTGGACGTGACCGAGCTGTTCGGGCTTGGCATCGGCTACCCGGATCACCGGGGCCGAGTGGAACCGCGTCCCGACCTCGAACCCGGTGGCGAGGTCCTGGTGGGCCGTCCCGCCGGTCAGCAGGGACTGACGGTACACGGTGGACAGGCCGGCGGTGAACACGCCACCGGCCACGAAGTGAGCCTCGACGTCCGTGGCGGCCACGCCGCCGGCCTCGGGATGGTCCGGGTCCGCGACCTTGGAGCCCATCATCCTCGACCAGCGCTTGTCGAAGTCGATGAGGTCCTGCGCGATCGTCTGGCGCTCCTCGGAATAGGTGGTGAGCAGCGACTTCGGGGACCGGCCCTGCAGCACCGCGGCGAGCTTCCAGCCCAGGTTGTAGGTGTCCTGCATGGAGACGTTCATGCCCTGGCCCGCCTTGGCCGAGTGGGTGTGGCAGGCATCTCCCGCGATGAACACGCGCGGGTCCCGGCTGCCCGGGTCGGTGACGTCGTCGAATCCGTCCGTGACGCGCTGGCCCACCTCGTAGACGCTCCACCACGCCACGTCCCTGGCGTCCAGGGTGTAGGGGTGCAGTGCCTTCTGCGCCGCGGTGAGGATGTCCTCGAAGGTGGTCCGCTCGCGGACGCTGCGGTCACCCTCGGGGATGTCCCCGAGGTCCACGTAGTAGCGCACCAGGTTCCCGCCCTCGCGCGGGATCTGCAGCAGGGATCCGGTGCCCGACTGGATGACCGCCTTCTTGCGCACGTCCGGGAAGTCCGTGACGGGCAGGATGTCCATGACGCCCCAGGCGTGGTTCTGGGCGTCCCCGTGCAGGGAGCGGCCGATCGAGGTGCGGATCGCCGAGCGGGCGCCGTCGCAGCCGACGACGTAGCGTGCCCTGACCGCGCGGGTCACTCCGGTGCCCTTGCCGTGCTCGTCCGTCTCCTCGAGGGTCACCGTGACCAGCGCCTCCGGGTCCTCGGGGACCTCGACGCCCAGGGCCTTGTATCCGTAGTCGACCTCGAGCCGGGAGGGGGACTTGGCCGCCTTCTGCAGCAGCATCTCCTGCATCCGGGCCTGGTTGACGATGACGTGCGGGTACTCGCTGAGCCCGTCGGCCACGTCCTGGACCCGCCCGGTGCGGGTGATGCCCGTGCGGTCCGCGGAGTCAGGGGACCAGAAGGTGGTCTCGTTGACCCAGTAGGCCTCGTTCACCAGGGTGGAGGCGAGCCCGAAGGCGTCGAACATCTCCACGGTCCGGCAGGACACGCCGTCGGCCTGGCCCACCGGCAGCGGGCCCTGGCGGCGCTCGACCACGCGGGTGGTGATCTCCGGGAATTCGGCCAGTTGGGCGGCCAGGACGGTGCCGGCGGGACCGGTGCCCACGACGAGGACGTCCACCTCCTCGGGCAGGGGGCCCTGTTCGCCCTCGCGGCCGGCGGCCGCGGGCTGGATGGTGGGATCGCCGTAGCGGTAGCCGTTCAGGTGGTATTGCATGAGGCTCCTTCTCGCCGGTGGGACAAGCACGTGGCGGGGTGCCCACCAATCGTCCGTGTGCTGAATGTTTCCGTGGCGATCATAACGCAGCCGCGTGACAGGAGCCACAGTATGCTGGGTCCGTTGCGTGGACACCCGCCAGTGGACGAGTTCCGGAAGCCGGGCGGTGCACCGTCCGCCTACGCACGGACACAGGGTATGGAACCTACACGGGAAGGTAATGCATGGTCGCGACGGAAGGAGACGGGCGGGACCGGGGCCCCGGGGCGGGGGCGCTCGTCGGACACCTGTTGCGCCGCTGCCAGCAGGTGCACAACCTCCTGTGGTCGGAGGAGGTCGGCGCGACGCTCACCCCTTCCCAGTACTCCCTCCTGGTCACCCTCACGGCAGCCGACGACGGGCTGGACCAGAACACGATCGGCGTCAGGGCCGGGCTCGACCGGTCCACCACGACGGGGATCGTCCGGCGGCTCAGGGACCAGGGGTGGATCCGGCAGTCCCGGGACCCCCGGGACGGCCGGCGGCAGGTCATCACGCTGACCGCGCCCTCCGGTGCGGCGCTGGCAGGACTCGCCGCGCCCGTGGCGCGCGTCCAGTCCCGCTTCCTGGAGCCCCTGCCGTCCGGGGCCCGGGACTGGTTCACGGCGCGCCTGGCCCTGGTGGCCGACATCGGTCCGTCGAGTCGGGATCGTCGGCCCGGCCACCTGATCAGGCTGGCCCAGCAACGGCACTCGGTGCTGTGGTCGGAGGAAGTGGGCGGGCAGCTCACCGGACCCCAGTTCGCGGTGCTCGACGTGCTCCGGCTGACCGGGGGGATGGGTCAGGGCGCGCTGGCCGAGGCGTCGGCCGTCGACCGGTCCAGCGCCTCGGACGTGCTGGGCAGGCTGGAGGCACGCGGCTGGACGGAGCGGTCCGCCGATCCGCTCGACCGTCGGACCCGCCGGGTGGCACTGACCCCAGCGGGACGAGAGCTGCTGGAGAGTGTCCACCGATCGGTCCTGCGCGTCCAGGAGCGCATCCTGGCGCCCGTGCCGGAGGGGGAGCGGGACCGGCTGGTGACCCTGTTGGGGTGCATCGCCGAGGCGGGTCGGACGCCGTTGGCGCCCGGCACGGGACACCAGTAGTCTCAGTGCTGTACCGCGTGGACCCACTCAGGACGGTCCAGCGTCCCGATCACCTGGAGGAATCATGAGCAACATCCCCGACGGGCTTCGCTACAGTGCCGAGCACGAGTGGGTCTCCGGTCCCAACGCGGACGGGGTCGTCCGCATCGGCATCACCGACTTCGCCCAGGACGCCCTCGGCGACGTGGTCTACGTGGACCTGCCGGAGGTCGGCACGGAGATCGAGGCGGAGTCGACCGTGGGCGAGGTGGAGTCCACCAAGTCCGTCAGCGACCTGTTCGCGCCCGTCACGGGGACCGTCACCGCCCGTAACGAGGAGCTCGATGCCGATCCCGCCAGGCTCAACGCCGACCCTTACGGTGACGGCTGGCTCATGGAGGTATCCGTGAAGGACCCGGCGCAGGTCGAGGCCCTTCTCGATGCGGAGGGTTACCGTCAGCAGGTAGGCTAGTCAGGTCACGGAAGCACTACGTCCGGCCCGTCGCAGCGCGGGTCGGACACCCCCTCGGAGGAGCAATGTCAGGCACCCAGCACCCGGGCGGCAGGGACCCGGGTACCGAGCCAGAGGCGCAGACCACCAGCATCGGCCTGCCTGACCTCGGCGGGCCCGTGGATCGCGCGCTCGACGCGGAGGACCGCGCCGCGATCAACGCCCTGCCCATCGGCTCGGCCCTGCTGGTGGCTCACGCGGGCCCGAACCAGGGGGCACGGTTCCTGCTGGACCAGGACGTGACCACCACGGGACGCCACCCCAATGCGGACATCTTCCTCGACGACGTCACGGTGTCCCGCAAGCACGCGGAGTTCCGTCGTCAGGGCGAGGGTTTCGTCGTCGTCGACTCCGGTTCCCTCAACGGCACCTACGTCAACCACGACCGGGTCGACTCGGTCGCCCTGCGCTCGGGGATGGAAGTGCAGATCGGCAAGTTCAGGCTGACGTTCTACGCCGGCACCCAGCGGCTCAGCGCCTGACCCGGGCCGGCCGCCCACCGGACCAGACCGACGAACGCCACCGAAAGAAGACCCGAGGAACTCTCCGTGACCGCAGCAGCATCCCGCCGCACCGTCTCGACCGCCAGGACCGGTGCGAGCCGTGCCGTGATGAACATCGGCGAGGTCCTCGGCGAACTCAAGGACGACTTCCCCCAGGCCAGCGCCTCCAAGATCCGTTTCCTGGAGGAGTAGGGGCTGATCACCCCTCGCCGGACAGAGGCGGGGTACCGGAAGTACACGGACGCCGACGTCGACCGCCTGCGCTTCATCCTGGCACT
>JAPFFX010000115.1 GCA_026645375.1 Citricoccus sp. WCRC_4
CGGGAGCGGGCCGATCTCGGCCACCGGCTCGCCCGACGGCGTCCCCGGCACCGAGACGTCCGGCCTCGCCGCACCCGGTGGGCCCGGGGGTGCCGGCGACGAGGAACTGGACCGTACGGCCGGACGCAAGCGGCGCAGCCCGTGGACCTGGCCGATGATCGGCCTGGTGGCCCTGGCCGGCTTCGTCATCCTGGGCATGTGGCTCGGCCCGATGCTCGCCGGTGGCGGTGGCGAGGAGACCACCTCGGCCCCGCCCACCTCGGCGAGCGAGACCAGCGCACTGCCGGAGACCGTCGACGTGGTGGCCGCACAGTACCGCGGACAGCAGGTCGACGACGTCACCCGCGCCCTGCAGGCCCTGGGACTCGATGTCGAGACCAGGCCCGTTGAGGACAGCAGCCCCGAGGGCACCGTCCTGTCCCTCTCCCCGCAGGGCGAGATGCCCGTGGGCACGCTGGTGACGGTGGATTACTCGACCGGCCCCCAGGAGCCCGCCACCACCTCGGCACCACCCGCCACGACCGCGCCCCCGACCACCTCGGCACCCGCCACCACCTCGGCGCCACCGACCACGACCGCGCCGCCCACCACCTCGGCACCCGCCACCACCTCGGCGCCACCGACCACGACCGCACCGCCGACCCAGACCGCGCCGCCGACCCAGACCGCGGAGGCGACCCAGACGCAGTCCGCCCCGACGCAGGTCCCGACCGAGACGGACACGGACCCGACGGAGGCTCCGGGTGGGGCGGCCACCGGGGCCGCCCCGGCTCCCTCGCAGGACACCGAGTCCCTGGGCTAGGCCGGACCACGAGCAGGACGGGTCCGGCCCGTCCACGTCGCACGGGGAGCCCGACCGGACGAGCCGCCCACGCCCCCGTCCCCCCGCCACGATCACCCTTCACGGAACAGGACCGAAGAACAGTGCCCCACCAACGGATCCTCGACAGCCGGTATGAGGTCAGTGACCTCATCGGCCGGGGCGGTATGGCGGACGTGTTCCAGGGCCGTGACCTGCGTCTGGGGCGCAAGGTCGCCGTCAAGATGATGCGTCCGGACCTCGCCCGTGACCCGCAGTTCCAGTCCCGGTTCCGCCGTGAGGCCAGGTCCTCGGCCGCCCTGAACCACCCGAACATCGTGGCGGTCTTCGACACCGGCGAGGAGCAGTACGAGGACGGCGCCCACCACGGGGTCGCCTGCCCGTTCATGGTGATGGAGTTCGTGGACGGGCGGACCCTGCGCGACCTGCTCCGTCAGGAGGAGGTGACCGTGGACCAGGCGGTGGAGTGGACCTCCGCCGTTCTGGCGGCACTGGACTTCAGCCATGCGGCGGGGATCGTCCACCGGGACATCAAGCCGGCCAACGTGATGGTGACCTCGTCCGGTGCCGTGAAGGTCATGGACTTCGGCATCGCCCGGGCCCTGTCCGACTCGGCCGCGACCATGACGCAGACCCAGGCCGTCGTGGGCACCGCCCAGTACCTGTCACCGGAGCAGGCCCGCGGTGAGACCGTGGACTCCCGGTCCGACCTGTACTCGGCTGGGTGCCTGCTGTTCGAGCTGCTGACCGGACGGCCGCCGTTCGTGGGCGATTCCCCGGTGGCCGTGGCCTATCAGCACGTGCGCGAGGAACCCCCGGCCCCGTCCACCCTCAACCCCCAGGTCTCACCCGCACTCGACGCCGTGGTCACCCGGGCACTGGCCAAGGACCGGGAGGACCGTTTCCAGTCCGGCGAGGATTTCCGCGCCGCCCTGGAGCACGCGCGGACGAACCCTCACGCCGCCGGGCCGGCAGGGGCCGGTGCCGTCGGACCCGCCGGGTCCGGGGCGGCCCTCGTCAGCGGGCACGGTTCCTCGGCCGGGGAGCCGGAGCGCACGGAGGCCATCGACCTGGTCCCCGGTGGGGTGACCGAGGCCATCGCCGCCGCCACGCCGGCGAACGGACAGCCCACCCTGGCCATGGCCGCCGTGGGGGCCACGACTCCCGCGACCGGTGAGCCGGCGGTGGCCGCCGCCCCCAGCGCCGTCACCCCGTCGGCCCCGCCGCCGGTCGAGACGACGGGCCACCCGCTGGCTTTCGCGGACGAGTCCGCCGCGGGCAGCCCGCCGCGGCGCCGGCGCCGCGTGTGGGTGCCGGTACTGGTCGTGGTCCTGGCCCTGGCCGCGATGGCGGGAGGGTGGTTCCTCATGGACGAGCTCAACCGGCGCAACGTCGAGGCCAACCAGGTGAGCGTGCCCGACGTGGCCCGGATGACCCAGCTCGAGGCCCAGAACATGCTGACCTCGGCCGAACTGCGGCCGATCCTGGAGGAGGTCTACGACGACGAGGTCCCCCGAGACCTGGCCGTGGGCACCGAGCCGGAGGCCGGGGCGACGGTGCAGAAGAACCAGGAGGTCACCCTGCTGATCTCCACCGGTCCGGAACAGGTGCCCATCCCCGAGGACCTCGCGGGCCAGTCGGAGGCGACGGCCCGGGACACCCTCGAGGAGTTGGGACTGTCCATCTCCTCGGTGCGGTACGTTCCCTCCGCCGAGACCTCCCGGGACCGGTTGGTGGACACCTCACCGGAGCTCGGCTCGACCGTCAGGGCCGGGTCGTCGGTGGAGCTGCTCATGTCCTCGGGCATGGTGGAGGTCCCCAAGCTCGTGGGCATGACCCAGGACGAGGCACGACAGACCCTTGAGGACCTCGGCCTGAGCATGGAGGTCAAGACCCGGGTGACGTCCAGCTACCCGGCCGGAACGGTCATCAGCCAGGCACGGGCTGAGGGTACCGAGGTGGCCCAGGGCTCGCCGGTGGGAGTGGAGGTGGCCCGGGCTCCGACCCAGCAGCCGTCCCCCACGCCGTCTGAGGAGAGCGAGTCCCCGTCACCGTCCGAGTCACCCTCGGAATCCCCGTCCGAGTCACCGTCACCGTCACCGTCGCCCTCGGATTCGGAGTCGCCCAGCCCCTCCGGTTCGGAGACCCCCGAAGCGGCGGGCCCGCGGCCCGGGAACGGGGAGGACGACTCCAACGGCAATGGCCGCGGGAACGATGACGAGGACCGCGGGAACGGGCGTGGCAACGAGCGTGGGAACGATAACGGCAACGGCCGCGGGGACCGGGACGGCTGACGCCTGATCGGTCCGTCGGCCGCAGACCGATCAGCCGACCAGTGGCGACAGCGTGTCGGCCCGTGCGGCCGCCCCGGTCATGCCGAGGGACTCCAGCCAGTTGCCGAGCATGCGGTAGCCGCCCTCGGTCAGCACGGACTCCGGGTGGAACTGCACGCCCCACAGCGGTGCGCTCCGGTGGGCCACGCCCATGACGATGCCCCCCTCGGTCTCCGCGGTGATCTCCAGCTCCGGTGGGATGGTGGACCGCACGGCGGCCAGCGAGTGGTACCGGGTGGCCGTGAACGGATCCGCGACACCGCGGAACATCGGATGGCCGCCGTGCCGCACCTGGGAGGTCTTGCCGTGCATCAGTTCGGCCGCATGGCTCACGGTGGCCCCGTAGGCCTCGCAGATCGCCTGGTGGCCCAGGCAGACGCCGTAGAGGGGGACGGACCGGGTTGCGGCCCAGTGCACCATCTCGACACTGATGCCGGCCTCTGCCGGAGTGCCGGGGCCTGGTGACAGGAGCACCCCGTCCCGCTCGGCGGCGAGCTCCATGGCCTCGCCCGCCGTGACGGCATCGTTGCGGATCACCAGGGTGTCGGCTCCGAGCTCGCGCAGGTACCCCACGAGGGTGTAGACGAAGCTGTCGTAGTTGTCGACCACCAGGATGCGGGCGGTGCGGGTGGACGGTGAGGTCATTCGGTGGTGCCAATCGTCGAATCGGTGAACGGGGGCAGGAGTGCCGCGTGGTCGCTCGACCACTGCGGCCTGATTCCCGGCAGGGCCCTCGGCGTGGGAGCCGGCCGCCGCGGATAGACTGGCCGGGATTGCAGTCGTCTGCAGAAGAATACGCCGTGTCCCCCCGGACCGTCGTCATGACCGATCCCGTCGAACAGGAACCCCGTGCCCGAGTCCAAGTCCCGCACCCACGGCAAGACCGTCAAGCGCCAGGCGAAGGCCGAGCAGGCCGAACGCCGGGCCGCCCTCCGGGCCGCGGAACAGGAACCGGGGCCGCTGCCGACCTGGTACAAGGTGATCATGTTCGGGCTGATGATCGTCGGGCTGCTGTGGATCGTGGTCTACTACCTCACCATGGGCCTCGCCCCGATCCCCCAGGCCGGGGGCTGGAACATCGGCATCGGCTTCGGCATCGCCGTGGTCGGCTTCATCATGACGACCCGCTGGCGCTGACCGTTCCCTCGTCACGGCCTCGACCGCGCTCCCGCCGGGCCAGGCCGAGCCCCGGCCCTCATCCTCGGCGTCGAGCCGCGTAGAGGTCCCGTAGCAGGCACATCTCCGCGCCGTGGTGGATCGCCTCGCGATTGATGTGCAGCACCAGCTCCAGCATGGGGTGATCCTCGAAGGGGGCCTCGGACGCCCCCGCGGGCGCCGCCAGTGCCGCCTCGTCCAGCCCGTCCACGGCAGCGCACCAGTCGAGCACGGCGGTCTCGAGCCGCGACAACGCCTCTGCCGCCGTCCCCGGATAGTCGTAGTCGAAGTAGTCCAGCCCGGGGCCGCCGAAGTGGCCGGCCATCCGGGCGCCGAACACGCCCACCAGCACGTGGGAGACCCGCCAGGCGATGGTGGTCACGGGTGCGGGGCTCGGCTCGGGAAACGCGAAGTCGACCACCCAGTCCCCGCGCCCGGCCCGCACGGCACCCGGATACTCCGGTGCCGGCGTGCCCACCGGCCTGAGGCCCCAGGCTCCCGCCGCCGGTTCCCAGTGGTACTCCTGGTCAGTCATCCCGGACAGTCTCGGCCGCAGGTGGTTCTCCCAGTGCCAGCGGAGTTGATGGGCGAGCTGCTCGAGCGGCAGGCCTGTGGATGACGGGGGTGGCGCGGTCATGCCCCGATCCTGTCCCCACACCCCCAATTGTGGAAGGACTGGGCCTTCCTCCCCATGCTGTCCACACCGTGTCCACACTGTCTCCAAGGGTGTTAATAACCGCCCTGACCTGCGTAAACCTTCGCCCCCAGGCTGTCCACAGGGTGAACGACACCCGTGTCATTCATCCACACTGTGGAAAACGTCTGTGGATAACTTGGGGTGCAAATCACACCGTTGTCATTCAGTCCACATCGGTGGATAACTCTGTGGATACCAGCCGGCTCAGAGCAGTTGCAGCAGCGTCTCGGGGGTCAGCCGCAGCGCCCCCAGGACGGCCAGCGCCACGAGGACCCCCACCACGCCGGCGAGTACGAGCCACTGCCGGACCGCCGGTCCCCCGCGGCCGTCGGGCACGTAGGCGAAGACTGCCGCGCACGCGGCGCCCGCCAGGAGGCCGCCGATGTGGCCCTGCCACGAGATGTTCGCGCCCATGAACGAGATCGCCAGGTTCACGCCGATCAGCGCCACGATCGAGCTGACGTTGCCCCCCGTGCGGCGCAGGACGATGAACAGTGCGGCGAACAGCCCGTAGACGGCCCCTGAGGCCCCGACCACCGGCACGTTCGGGGCCGAGAGCCACAGCACGGCCACGGAGCCGCCGAAGGCCGAGACGAGGTACAGGGCCAGGAACCGAGCCCAGCCCAGGACGGGCTCCAGGACCCGGCCCATCATCCACAGCGTGAACAGGTTCAGCAGGATGTGCAGCGGGTTCCCCGGTGAGTGCAGGAATGCCGAGGTCAGCATCCGCCACGGTTCCATCGCGACCGCCGACGTGAACATGCCCGCGTACCAGAACTGCTCGGTGACGCCCGTCCGCTGACCGGCGGTGATGAACTGCAGGGCGTAGACCACCGCGCAGATCCCGATCATGGTCCAGGTGACCCACGGCTGGTCCGGGGTCCGCCGACGGGACGGGCTCGCGGGGGCCCGCCGGGCCGGCGTCGGGCCCGAGGCACCGAACCGGGGTACCAGGCCTCCGGTGGCGTGCGGTCCGGCGCCCGGTGCCCCCACCCCCGCACCCCGGGGTCCTGCCGTCTGGACCGGCCCCCGGCCGGCCGCGCAGTCCGCGCAGTGGATCCCGACGGCGGCCGGCCGCTGGCATTCCGGGCAGGCCGGTCGGCTGCATCGCTGGCAGCGGATAAAGGACGGGCGGTCCGGATGACGTGGGCACACCGGCAGTTGCCGATGTGCCACGCCCTCCGGACCGCCCGGGGTCTGGTGGGACACTATGGAGGCCTCAGGCTTCCTTGATCTCGATGGACTCGATGACCACGTCCTGGACCGGCTTGTCACCGGGGCCGGTCTGCACGGCGTTGAGCTGGTCAACCACCTTGCGGGAGGCCTCGTCCTTCACCTCGCCGAAGATGGTGTGCTTGCCCTGCAGCCACGTGGTGGGCACGGAGGTGATGAAGAACTGCGAGCCGTTGGTGCCCCGGCCGCCCTGGATGCCGGCGTTGGCCATGGCCAGCTTGTAGGGGGTGGTGAAGTCCAGGTCCGGGTTGATCTCGTCGTCGAACTGGTAACCCGGCCCGCCGATGCCGCGGCCCAACGGGTCGCCGCCCTGGATCATGAAGTCCTTGATGATGCGGTGGAAGATGGTGCCGTTGTACAGCGGGGTGCCCGTCTGCTTCTCACCGGTCTGCGGGTGGGTCCACTCCTGCTCGCCGGTGGCCAGG
>JAPFFX010000127.1 GCA_026645375.1 Citricoccus sp. WCRC_4
GCGGCAAACTGACGCGCATGACGCTGGAGCTACCATCGACTCACAGTGCGGAAGATGGTTTTCAATTTTATGTTCGGCAATTAAAAAAATTGAGCGCACGCGAGTTATACCCGTCGCCACCGGTTCACCCGGTGGTGGCGGGCGGCGCTTCCGTCTCCAGTCGCTGGCAGTCCAACGGGCCGGGCTCCGTGGAGATCTCCCCGGCCGGGACCAGGCCCGTGTACTTGGTGCCCATAATGACGTCCACGGTGGCGTCCTCCCGCTCATCCGGCAGGTACACGGAGCCCTCGATGGTGCGCTGGACGGCCAGGGACGTCTCCCGGCCGCCGGGGCCGGAGACGATGACGGCCACCATGCTGGAGGTCGAGAAGCCCTGGTTCCCGACCCCTCCGATCGTGAAGCCGCGGCCCTCCAGGGCGTTGGCGACGTCCCCGGCCAGGCCGCCGATGGTCGTGCCGTTGAACACCGTCACCGTGGAGTCCTGGGCGTAGCCCACGGGCCCCGCCGGGCACAGCACCGGTTCCCGCGGCGGGGACGCCTCCCACCCGGGAATGGCCCACTCCCCCCGTAGCACCTGCACGGCGATGACGGCCAGTCCCGCCACCACCAGTGCCACGAACCCCAGCACCAGGCCGTGGCGCCGGTGCCGTCGGCGGCGGTCGCGCGCCAGCAGGCGGGGGTCGACCGCACGGAAGTACCCGTCCAGGTCGTCCTCGGTGAAGATCCGCCGGCCGTCCTCCTCGATCCGCGGGTCATCCCGGGACGGTCGCTGCGGTCGCAGGCCCCCCGGATGCCGCCCGTCGATTTCCCCCGGCATGCCCATGCGCCCCCTCCAGCGATCGCGGACTGTGACGACCATTACACCCCAGGTGACCCGCTGAGTCCGAATGCCGCCGCCGGGGCCCTTCCCGGACCGGATGAGGCCGGTTCGCGTGGGACCACTCCCGGGTGGACCTAGGCTGGGGCCATGCGCACCCTTCCCTCCGCCGGATTCCTGCTCGACGTGGACGGGCCGATCGCCTCCCCGAAGACCCGACGGGTCCCGGACGCGATCCTGACCGCCCTGGTGGCCCTGGCACGCCGCGGCGATCCAGTCGTGTTCAACACGGGCCGCTCGGCCGAGTTCGTGGCCCGGCAGCTGGCGGAACCCCTGCGCCGGACGGGCCTGCCGGCGGACGCCCGGTTCCACGCGGTCTGCGAGAAGGGCGCCGTGCGGTTCTCCTTCGCCGACCTTCCCGGTGGTGACCTACCGGACATCAGCGGGCGCGCCGGGGTGCCTGACTGGCTGGTGGTCGACGACGGCATGCGGCTGCCGGCGGACCTCGAGTCCCGCCTGGCCCGGCTGGTGAAGGACGAGTTCGGCGCCACGATGTTCTATGACGACACGAAGCTGGCGATGTTCTCCGCGGAGATGAACGTGGGCGAGTCCCTGGAGCGATACCACCGGGACCAGGCCCGGTTCGATGACCAGGCCCGTCGGCTGCTGGCGGCGGACGCAGCGGGCGACGGGTTCCAGCTCGACCCGACGATCATCTCCTCGGACGTCGAGCACCGCAGCAGCGGCAAGGACCTCGGGGCGTCCCGTTCCTGGGACCTCATCTCGGCCGACGGCGAACTACCCGTGCGATGGTTCACCTGCGGTGACTCCCGGACCGACTACGCCATGGCCGACTGGCTGCACGGCCACGGGGCAGAGGTCACCCACGTGGACGCCCGGCCCGCCGACGGCATCCCGGAGACCCCATACCCCGTGCTGACCAGCGCGGAATTGTCCACCTCAGGGTTCGGCCCGGCCGACGGGGTGCACGAGGCGACCGGCCAGGCCTTGCTGGAGTGGGTATTGAACACCATCGGCAACGTCGGGTCCAGTTCGTGACGGGATGACGTCACCCGGGGTCGCGGAAGGCAACGTGCTCCACACCGGAGGATCCGGCGTCGTTCACTAGTGGTATGACTCCTCCGCTTCCCGGCTCCGCGGCCGCACAGGCCGCGCTGGACATCCCCGTTCTGGACCTGTCCACCATGCGTTCGGCCGAAGGGGCCTTCGCCCCCGAGTTCCTGGACCAGCTGCGGTACGCGGCCCACAACGTCGGGTTCTTCCAGATCGTCAACTACGGCGCAGCCGACGGACAGGTCGACGAGCTGTTCCGCGTGACCGCCGAGTTCTTCGCCCGCCCGGACGAGGAGAAGCTGGCCCTGCACAACCAGAACTCGCCGCACTACCGGGGCTACTCCTCCGTCGGCGCCGAGCGCACCCAGGGCCGCCCGGACTCGCGCGAGCAGATCGACTTCTCTCCCGACCGCGAGCCGGTGCCGGCCGAGCAGATCAGGCCCGGCGAGGAGTACTGGCACCTCCAGGGCCCCAACCAGTGGCCCGCCGACATGCCGGAGCTGGAGCAGACCGCCATGGCGTGGACCGCCCTGATGGACCGCGTCGGCGAGGACCTGCTGAAGGCCCTGTGCGTGTCCATCGGGCTGGACGAGGACCACTTCGCCGAGCCCTTCTCCGGCGACCGCGCCTGGATGGCCAAGCTGGCCCACTACGTCGGCGGCGTCAAGGAGGCGGGCACCCAGGGCGTGGGACTGCACGCCGACTACGGCTTCATCACCCTGCTGCTGCAGGACATGGTGGGCGGGCTCGAGGTGCGCCCCTACGGCCAGGACGAGTGGCTGCCGGTGGAGCCGATCCACGGCGCCCTGGTGGTCAACCTCGGCGAGATGCTGGAGGTCGCGACCAACGGCTACCTGATGGCCACCATCCACCGCGCCCAGGCGCCAGACGAGGGCGTGGACCGGTACTC
>JAPFFX010000170.1 GCA_026645375.1 Citricoccus sp. WCRC_4
GACTGGTCGACGACCACCACGCCCTCACGGCCGGCGATCGAACCCTGCACCAGGGAACTCTTGCCGGAGCCGGCCACCCCCGTGACCGCCACCAGTACGCCCAGGGGGATGTCCGCGTCCACGCCGCGCAGGTTGTTGGTGACCGCGCCGCGGACCTGAAGGGCGCCGGTGCCGCTGCGCACGTCCGGCTTCAACGACGCGCGGTCGTCCAGGTGGTGCCCCGTGAGGGTTCCGGCAGCCCGCAACCCGGCCAGGTCGCCCTGGTAGGTGATCTCACCGCCGTCGGTGCCGGCGCGGGGACCGAGGTCCACCACGTGATCGGCGATTGAGATGGTCTCGGGCTTGTGCTCGACCACCAGGACAGTGTTGCCCTTGTCCCGCAGTTCCAGCAGCAGCTGGTTCATCTTCTGGATGTCGTGCGGGTGCAGGCCGATGGTGGGCTCGTCGAACACGTAGGTGACGTCCGTCAGGGACGAACCCAGGTGGCGGATCATCTTGGTGCGCTGGGCCTCGCCACCGGACAGGGTGCCGGCGGGACGGTCCAGGCTCAGGTAGCCCAGGCCGATCTCCACGAAGGCGTCCAGCGTCTCGGCCAGGGACTGCAGCAACGGCGCCACGGAGGGCTCGTGCAGGTCCTTCACCCAGGCCGCGAGGTCGGAGACCTGCAGGGCGCAGAGATCGGCGATGTTCTTGCCGTTGATCCTCGAGGACCTCGCCTCCGGAGCCAGCCGGGTGCCCTCGCAGTCCGGACAGGTGGCGAAGGTGACGGCCCGGTCCACGAACCGCCCGATGTGCGGCTGCATGGCCTCGCGGTCCTTGCTGAGCATGGAGCGCTGAATGGACGGGATCAGGCCGAGGTAGGTGAGGTTGATACCCTCGACCTTGATCTTGGTGGCCTCCCGGTACAGCAGGTCGTGACGCTGTCTTGTGGTGAACGTCCCGACCGGCTTGTCCAGGGGGAAGTACCCGGCCCCGGAATAGATCCGGCCGTACCAGCCGTCCATGCTGTACCCGGGGACCAGGATGGCGCCCTCCTGCAGCGTCCTGGTCTCGTCCACGATCGCGGTCAGGTCGAAGTCGGTGACCGCTCCCCTGCCCTCGCAGTGCGGGCACATCCCGCCCAGGCGGTGGAACGTGGCCTTCTCGGCGATCGTCCTGCCGCCGCGTTCCACCGTGATCGCCCCGGAGGCCGAGACCGAGGGCACGTTGAAGGAGAAGGCGTTGGGCGGACCGATGTGCGGCTCCCCCAGCCGGCTGAACAGGATGCGTAGCTGGGCGTTGACGTCCGTGGCCGTGCCCAGCGTGGACCGGGGGTCGGCGCCCATGCGCTCCTGGTCCACGATGATGACCGTGGTCAGCCCCTCGAGCACGTCCACGTCCGGACGGTCCATGGACGGCATGAAGCCCTGCACGAAGGACGAGTAGGTCTCGTTGATCAACCGCTGGGACTCGGCGGCGATCGTGCCGAAGACCAGGGAGCTCTTGCCGGAACCGGACACCCCGGTGAACACGGTCAACCGCCGCTTGGGCAGCTCCAGGCTGAGATCCTTGAGGTTGTTCTGCCGGGCACCGACCACGCGGATGGCGTCATGGCGGTCGGCCGGGTGCACGTCTGCCGCCGGCGGCGGGTCGCTGGAGTGGACGCTGGTCTTCATGACCTCAGGGTATGACCAGGCTGCTCGTGGTCGCGTCATGATCCGGCGGGTTCGCGGGAACTCTGGCCTCCGCCATGCGCTCGTGGCACTCTGTGGGGCATGGAGACCGACACCGCCAGCAGCTTCGCCCAGACCACCGAGCCCGAGCCCGCTGCGCAGGCGGGCCCACCGCCGCGCCCCCACGTGGAGGCCTACCGTGCAGCGTCCAATGCCCTGGCCCGCGTCTGCAGGAACATCACCGACTGGGAGGCGTCGGGCCTGGGCGAGTGGACCGTCCGGGACCTGGCCGGCCACGTGGACCGCGCCCTGGTCAATGTGACCGCCTACCTCGAGGCCGGCACGGAGCCCGGGGCCCCGTTCGTGGACGGACCGGTGGCCTACTACCGGGCGTTCTGGGGCCGTCACGACGACGAGGGGGTCGCCGAGCGCGGCCGGCTGGCCGGACAGGCACTCGGGGACGAGCCGTCCATCACCATCGAACGGGACCGCGTGCTGGCGCAGGCGGTGGTGGACCGCACGCCCGACGACGCGCGGCTGCGCACCCCGGTGGGCACCATGACGCTGGCCGGCTACCTGCCCACGCGCACCTTCGAGCTCGCCGTGCACACCGCCGACCTGGCCCGGGCCACGGGTCAGGAGGTCCCTGAGTCCCTCGACCTCGCCTGGCCGGAGGTGATCCGGCTGGCCTCGGAGCTGGCGGTCCAGAACGGCCAGGCCGTGGACCTCGTCATGGCCATCACCGGGCGCGGGACCCTGCCGGAGGGTTTCACGGTCCTGTAGGAGGCCGTCAGTCCCCGGTGTGCAGGGAGAAGATCACGCCGTGGCCACCGGGCCACGTGGCGGTCAGTCGCCGCCGGCTGGCCAGGTGCTCCGATCCGGCGTCCTCGGGACTGGCCACCACGCGGTGCACCTGTACCCGCCCGGGCTGCTCGGGCAGCGTGCCCAGGACGGTCACGGACACCTCCGAGGGCTCGTGGCCGATGTACTGCCCGTCCTCCGCGTAGAGGTGGACCTCGGCCTGTTGCTGCTCGCCCTCCAGGGCCCGCAGGAAGCAGGCGGTGGCCACGGGGTCCGCCATGGCGTCGTAGACCCACCGCTGGCCCAGGACGGAGTGGTCCACCGTGCCCACCAGGTAGGGCTCGGCCCCCTCCAGGGGTGCCGCGCGGTAGCTCAGGGGCACGTGCAGCACGGTGTCGGAGCCGGCGCGCCGGACCAGGTGGGCCTCGATCCCGACCTCGCCGTCGGGGTCGTCGAAGCGGTAGGCGCCGACCTTCTCGAGTTCGCCCTCACCGGACCAGGGCTGCTGGGCGAGCCAGGACTCCAGGAGTTCCCTCTTCGAGGGCACCAGGGTTGCTTGATAGACGGTTGCCATGCTCGTCAGTCTACGGGTCGGCTCTCCGGGTTACAGGAGGGCGGCCAGCCGCGTGGCCTGCTCGATGGCCCGCTTGGCGTCCAGTTCGGCGGCCACGTCGGCCCCGCCGACCAGCACGACGTCGGCACCCGCGGCCACCAGCGGGTCGTACAGGTCCCGCTGGGAGTCCTGCCCGGCGCAGACCACGATGTCATCGACCTCCAGCACGCGGCGGGTGCCGTCGACGTCCAGGTGCAGGCCGGCGTCGTCGATCTTCACGTATCCGGCCCCGGTGATGCCCTCCACGCCCCGGGCCCGCAGGGCCGAGCGGTGGACCCAGCCGGTGGTCTTGCCCAGGCCGGCGCCCAGCCTGGTCGTCTTGCGCTGGATGAGGTGGACCCGGCGGGCCGGTGCCCCGGGGGCCGCGGCGGTCAGCGCTCCGCGGTCGGCGAAGTCCGGGTCCACGCCCCACTGGGAGTGCCAGGACTGCCGGGACTGCGGCGCGGCGGGGTCCGGTTCGGTCAGCAGCCCGGCGACGTCGTGACCGATGCCGCCGGCCCCGATGATCGCCACGCGGGGCCCGCAGCGCACCCGCCCGGAGACCACGTCCGGGTAGGGGTGCACGTTCGGCCGGTCGATGCCCGGGAGGTCGACCGGCCGGGGCACCACCCCGGTCGCCAGCAGGATGCGGTCGTATCCGCCGTCGAGCAGTTCGGGGGCGCTGACCCGCCGACTCAGGTGGAGACGGACCCCCGTCTCGTCGAGGCGCTGCCGGAAGTACCGCAGGGTCTCGGCGAACTCCTCCTTGCCGGGGATCTGCCGGGCCAGGCGGAACTGCCCGCCGATCGACCCGCTGGCCTCGAACAGGTCCACGTCCAGACCGCGGGCCGCGGCCTGGGTGGCGGCCGCGAGCCCGGCCGGGCCGGCCCCGACGACGGCGACGCGCCGGGCCGTGGCGTCCTGCCGC
>JAPFFX010000171.1 GCA_026645375.1 Citricoccus sp. WCRC_4
AGCGGCTCTACACCTTCTCCCAGATCGAGGACCTGGCGCTGAAGGCCGCCCGGTCCGCGCTGGACCACGCCGGCGTGGGGCCCGAGGAGGTCGGCGCCGTCATCGTGGCCACCTGCACCAACGACCGGCTGATGCCCTCGATCGCCACCTATGTCTCCGGGGAACTGGGGATCCACCAGACCAACGCGTCCTATGACCTCATCGCGGCCTGCGCCGGCCTCCCGTACGCGCTCGCCGAGGCCACGCGGATCCTCCAGGACGTCGAACGCCCCGTACTGGTGGTCTGCGCGGAGAAGTTCTCGGACAAGATCGGCAACGTCCGGCCCTCGCGGATGATCTTCGGCGACGGCGCCGCGGCGCTGCTCGTCGGCGTCGCCCCGGAGGGCGAGACGCCGGACCTCGAGTACCTCAACACCTACGCCTCCGGGCCGGTGAGCCAGGTGAACTCGATCATCTGGCCCAACGCGGAGTTCGACAACAACCTCACCGTCTACGGACCCGAGGTCAAGGACCTGGCCGGCCGCTACCTCGCCCAGATGCTGGGGGAGATCGCCGAGCTGCCGGATCCCGACGGCCGGGCCTCCTCCCTGCTGGACAGCGTCGAGCTGATCGTCCCGCACCAGGCCAACAAGTCCATGGTCATCGACCTGGCCACGAAGTCCGGGCTGACACCCGAGCAGCTGTTCTTCAACATCGACCGGGTCGGGAACACCTCATCGGCCTCCATCCCGCTGGCCATCTTCGACGCCGTCCGCGACGGCGTGATCAACCGGCCCACCCGGATCTTCGCACCGGGCTTCGGTGCCGGATCGGTGGCCGGTTACGCGATCATGCGGGTCGACCCCGCGGTGATGGCGGCCCCGGCCGCCGACACCGAGGTCCACGTCTTCGAGCACGGGTCCTCGGTCGAGGACGTGGCCGTTGCCTTCAACTGAGCACGTGGACCCCGACAACTCCCCCCAGCCCTGTGACGGAAAGACGGTGACGTCAGGAATGTTCGAACGTATCGCAGTAGTGAACCGCGGTGAGGCCGCGGTGCGGCTCATCCGGGCCGTGAAGGAGGTGAATGCCCAGTTCGGCCACGGTATCCGCACCGTGGCCATGTACACGGAGGCCGAGCGGCGGGCCATGTTCGTCCGCCAGGCCGACGAGGCGGTGACCCTGCATAAGACGGGGACCGGCAGCCCCTACCTCGACTACGCCGAGCTGGAGCGCGCGCTGGTCGAGTCCCGGGCGGACGCCGCATGGGTGGGCTGGGGCTTCGTGGCGGAGGACCCGACGTTCGCCGAGCTGTGCGACAAGCTGGGCATCACCCTGATCGGCCCCTCGGCCGAGGCCATGCGCCGGCTGGGCGACAAGGTGACCGCGAAGCTGCTGGCCGAGAAGGTCGGCGTCCCGGTGGCCCCGTGGAGCGGCGGGCCCGTGGAGAGCATGGCCGACGCCCGCCGGCACGCGCAGAACATCGGCTACCCGCTGATCATCAAGGCGCGCAGCGGCGGCGGTGGCCGCGGCATCCGCAAGGTGTACGCGGAGGACGAGCTGGAGACCGCCTTCGAGCGCACCCAGGGCGAG
This sequence comes from Citricoccus sp. WCRC_4, assembly GCA_026645375.1. Lineage (GTDB taxonomy): Bacteria > Actinomycetota > Actinomycetes > Actinomycetales > Micrococcaceae > Citricoccus. The sequence continues at coordinate 1,573 of JAPFFX010000171.1, forward strand.
GCACTGCGGTCCTTCGGTGACCCGGTGGTGTTCATGGAGCGGCTGGTCACCCATGCCCGGCACGTCGAGGTGCAGGTCATGGCGGACGCCCACGGCAACGTGTGGGCCCCGGGCGTGCGCGACTGCTCGATCCAGCGCCGCAACCAGAAGGTCATCGAGGAGTCCAGCTCGCCGCTGCTGAGCCGGGAGCAGTCCGATCACCTGCGCCAGGTCTCCGCCGACCTGGTCCGGGCCGCAGGGTACCTCGGGGCCGGCACCGTGGAATACCTCTACCAGCCCGAACAGCAGCTGTTCACCTTCCTCGAGGTCAACACCCGGCTCCAGGTGGAGCACCCGATCACCGAGGAGACCACCGGACTGGACCTGGTCCGCCTGCAGCTGCAGGTCGCGGCCGGCCAGCCGCTCGAGGGTGAGATGCCGGCCGAGAACGGCCATGCGGTCGAGGCCCGGCTGAACGCCGAGGACGCGGACAACGAGTTCGCCGCCGCACCCGGCACCGTGAAGCTGCTCGACCTGCCGCTGGGACCGGGCATCCGCGTGGACACCGGCATCGGCCAGGGGGACGTCATCCCGCCGGACTTCGACTCCATGGTCGCCAAGATCATCGCCTGGGGCCCGGACCGGGACTCGGCGCTGGCACGGCTGCGCACCGCCCTGCGGGAGACCACGGTGGTCATCGAGGGAGGTACCACCACGAAGTCCTTCCTGCTGGACCTGCTGGACCGCGAGGAGGTCATCACGGCCTCGGCGGACACCGGCTGGCTGGACCGCACCGGCGCGGGCACCGGCACGTCCCTGTCCGACAAGGCCGACATCGCGCTGCTGACGGCCGCCGCCGAGGTGTACGAGGCGGAGGAGGCCCTGGAGCGCCAGCGCTTCCTCGCCGCCGCCTACGGTGGCCGTCCGCGCGCCGACCACACCGTCGGTCGCCCGGTCGAGCTCGCCCACCAGGGCCAGCCCTACGCCTTCACGGTCAAGAAGACCGGGCCGCACCGGTACCGGGTGATCGGCGAGCACGGGGAGACCCAGCTCGACGTCGAGCGGCTGGGTGAGTACGAGCGCCGGGTCGTCACCGGCAAGGGGACCTCCATGGTCGTCGCCGTGGAGGGCACCGGCGGACACCTCATCGAGGTCGACGGCGTCTCCCACCGGATCTCGCGCGACGAGGCCGGACTGGTCCGTACCCCCTCCCCGGCGGTCGTCATGTCCGTGCCGGTCAGCGTCGGGGACGAGGTCGAGGCCGGGGACGTGCTCGTCGTGCTCGAGGCGATGAAGATGGAGACCTCCGTGCGCGCCCCGCAGGCCGGCCGCGTCAAGGAGGTGCTGGCGGCCGTCAACACCCAGGTCGACGCCGGCGCCTCCCTGGTCCGACTCGAGTCCGCCGACGACCAGGCCGTCGCGGACGACGCCCCGCGGGTCGAGTTCACCGCCGGGGACATCACCACGAGTGAGGACGCGCGGACCGAGGCCCTGGCCCACCTGCACGGCCTGCGGGCCCTCATCACCGGCTTCGACGTGAGCGAGACGAGGGGCAAGGACCTGCTCGCCGACTACGACGGGGTCGTGCAGCGGGCGTCCCTGGACGACGCCGGACTGGTCCAGGCCGAGCTCGACCTGCTGACGACCTTCGCGGACCTGTGCGAACTCGCCCGCAACCGGCCGGCCCTGCGGGAGGACGAACTCGACACCCGCGTGCACAGCCCGCGGGAGCACTTCCACACCTACCTGCACTCCCTGGACGCCGAGGGCGAGGGCCTGCCGACGTCCTTCCAGGACCGGCTCTCCCGTGCCCTGCGGCACTACGACGTGATGAGCCTGGACCGCACGCCGGAGCTGGAGCAGGCGGTCTTCCGCCTGTTCCTGGCCCAGCAGCGCATCGACCACCAGGTCCCCGTCGTCCTGGGGCTGCTCGAGCGCTGGCTCGAGGACCGCCAGCCGATCGGCCGGACGATCGGGGGCGTGGAGGAGGTGCTGGACCGGCTCGTCGTGGCGACCCAGGCCAGGTTCTCGGTCATCGGCGACGTGGCCCGCAACCTCCGGTACCGCCTCTTCGAGGAACCGCGCATCCGGGCCGCCCGTGAACAGGTCTTCGACCGGGTGCGCGGCAGCGTCTCCTACCTCGCGGCACACCCGGAGGCCGTCGACCGCCAGGCGCGGATCGACGAGATCGTCGCCGGACCGGAGCCGATCCTGAGCCTGGTCGGGGAGTCGGTGCGCGGCAACCGGACCGGCGAGGCCGAACTGCTCGAGGCCATCACTCGCCGGTTCTACAAGATCCGCACCCTGACCGACGTGCAGTCGGTCACGGCCGCGGGACGCCCGGTGATCACCGGGACCTTCGACCTGCGCGGGACCCGGCTGGCGCTGGTGTCCGCCGTGGGGTCCTTCGACGGGCTCCGGGAGACCCTCGCGGCCCTGGAACCGGTCGCCGGCGGACTCGACGGCGAGGTCGTCCTGGACCTCTACCTGTCCTGGGACGGCCGTCCCGAGGACCCGGACGAGATGTCCGACGCGCTGCGTGAGGCACTCTCGGCGGCCGGCTGGGCTGCCACGGCCCGGCGCGTCAGCGTCGCCGCCTTCGGCCCGTCGAACTCGGCCCACCGCCAGTTCACCTTCCGTCCCTCCGGCGGGCAGCTGCAGGAGGAGCGGGTCACGCGGGACATGCACCCGCTCACGGGACAGCGCGTGGAACTGTGGCGACTGAAGGAGTTCAACGGGACGCGCCTGCCGGCCGAACCGGACACCTTCATCTTCCACCTCGAGGCCAAGGAGAACCCGGCCGACGAGCGCATCGTGGCGCTCGCCGAGATCCGCGACGTCACCCCGGACCTGGATGCGGAGGGCAACGTCACCGGACTGCCGGTGGCCGAGCGCACCATCGCCGCCTGCCTGGCCGGCATCCGCCGCGCGCAGGCCCGGCGCGGCACCAAGCGCCGGCTGTTCGCGAACCGGGTGGTGCTGTACGCCTGGCCGGTGTTCGACCACCGCATCGAGGAGATCGCGGCCGTGGTGGCCCGCAATCTCCGTCCGCTGGCCCTCGGCGTGGGCCTCGAGGAGATCACCCTGGTCTTCCGCATGCAGGACCAGCCGGGCGCTGAACCGCACGAGCAGGCCCTGCGCTATGTCTTCGAGACCGGAAGCGTCAGCATCCGGGTGACGGAGCCGGACACGGAGCCGCTGCCGCCGATGGACGCCTACACGCAGAAGGTGCACCGGGCGCGGTCGCGCGGGAACGTGTACCCGTACGAGATCATCCCGATGCTCACCGGTGAGACGGGCTCGTTCAGCGAACACGACCTGGACGAGGCCGGCCGGATGGTCCCCGTGGACCGTCCGTACGGGAAGAACACGGCGGGCATCGTGGCCGGCGTGGTCACGACGCCGACCAAACGGTACCCCGAGGGCATGAGCCGCGTGGTGCTGTTCGGGGACCCGACCAAGGCGCTGGGCTCGCTGGCCGAGCCGGAGTGCGCCCGGGTGGTGGCCGCGATCGACCTCGCCGAGGAGAAGGGCATCCCGGTCGAGTGGTTCGCGCTGTCCGCCGGTGCCGAGATCTCCATGGATCGCGGCACCGAGAACATGGACTGGGTGTCCCGCGCGCTGCGCCGGATCGTGACCTTCACGCAGGGCGGCGGGGAGGTGAACATCGTCGTGGCCGGGATCAACGTGGGCGCCCAGCCGTACTGGAACGCCGAGGCGACCATGCTCATGCACACCAAGGGCATCCTCGTGATGACCC
>JAPFFX010000230.1 GCA_026645375.1 Citricoccus sp. WCRC_4
AGAAGACGCTGTGGCTCAAGGACGCGGGCCTGCCGCACACCAAGGAGGCGGCCATGTGCAAGTGGTGGGCGCCGAAGACGGCCTACGACGTCATCAACCAGTGCCTGCTGTCCCACGGCCAGTTCGGCTACCTCACCACCCGGCCGATCGAACAGCGGATGCGCGACGTCCTCGGCCTGCAGATCGGCGACGGCACCGCCCAGATCATGAAGCTGATCATCTCGCGGCAGAACCTGCCCCGCGAAGTCGCACCCTGAGCCGGTGCCGCCGCCTCCTCCAGGCGCAGCCACCCACGACCGCCAGACCACCCGACCCATGGAGCACACCATGACTGAACAGAGCACGAACACCACCGTCAACGAAGAGAACCTGCAGGGCCGGATCTGCATCGTGACCGGCGCCGCCAGCGGCATCGGCAAGGGCATCGCCACCCGCCTGGTCGCCGAGGGCGCGACCGTCGTCGTCGCCGACCTCAACGGCGAGGCCGCCGAGGCCACCGCCGCCGCGCTGGGCAACGGCTCCATCGGCATCTCCGTGAACGTCACCGACCGGGCCGCCGTGGACGCGATGACCGAACAGGTCATGTCCACCTTCGGGCGAATCGACGTCCTGGTCAACAACGCCGGCTGGGACAAGGTCGGGCCCTTCCTCGACTCCGAGGTGGGCGTCTGGGACCGCGTCATCGGCATCAACCTCTACGGGGTCCTGCACTGCTCCCAGTCCGTGGTGCGCAAGATGGTCGACCAGGGCCACGGCACCGTGGTGAACATCGGCTCGGACGCGGCCCGCGTGGGCTCCAGCGGTGAGGCCGTGTACTCCGCCTGCAAGGGTGGGGTGGTGGCCTTCACCAAGACCCTGGCCCGCGAGGCCGCCCGATACGGGGTGACGGCCAACGCGGTCTGCCCCGGGCCTGCCGACACCCCGCTGTTCGAGCAGATCTCCGCGGAGAACCCCAAGCTGCGCACGGCGCTGGAGAAGTCCATCCCGCTGCGGAGGCTGGCCCAGCCGGAGGACCTGGCGAACGCCGTGGCCTTCATGGCCTCTCCCGCCTCGAAGTACATCACCGGTCAGACCCTCTCGGTCTCCGGTGGCCTCACGATGATCTGACCGCCCTGCCCCGCTGCCACCCCCGGGACGGCCGCACGACCAGGAAGAACCCCATGCCCCACACCTTCGAGATGCTCCTCACCGACGAGGAGATCGCCACCTACACCGAGTCCGGACACTGGCGGAACAGGTTGCTGGCCGACTACCTGGACGACGCCGTCGCGGCGCGCCCCGGGCAGACCTGCACGATCGACGTGCGCGGCGCGCACACCTACGCCGAACTGGCCGCCGACGTCGAGGACTGTGCCCACGCCCTGCTGGAGTCCGGCGTCCAGGCCGACGACGTGGTCTCGATCCAGCTGCCCAACTGGTACGAGTGGCTGGTCATCTACCTGGCCGCCAACCGGATCGGCGCCGTCGCCAACCCGTTGATCCCGATCTACCGAGACCGGGAGATCGGCTTCATGGCGGCCACCGCGCGCACCTCGGTGCTGTTCATCACCGAGACCTTCCGGAAGTTCAACTATGCGGACATGGTCGACCGCCTGCGCCCGGAGCTGCCGGACCTGAGGGAGACCGTGATCGTGCACGGTGAGGGGGCCCGGGACGGCTTCACGTCCTGGGAGGACTTCCTCGCCCGCGGCCGGGCCCGCCGGGAGTCCGACCCCGTGGACCTGGCGGCCCTGCGCCCCGACCCGAACTCGCTGGCGCTCATCATGTTCACCTCCGGGACGACGGGCCGCCCCAAGGGCGTCATGCACACCCACAACTCGGTGCTGTCCGGCGCGCTGCCGTGGCCGGACCGGCTCGGCCTGGACGAGCACTCGGTCATCCACATGGCCTCGACCTTCGGGCACCTGACCGGATTCCTCTACGGCGTCTCCCTGCCGATCATGCTGGGCGGCACGGGTGTCTTCCAGGACCTGTGGGACGTCGAGGAATTCGTGGAACTGGTCGAGAAGCACGGGATCAACCACACCTCGGCGGCCACGCCGTTCCTCCACGACCTCATCGGTGCCAAGAACCTCACCGAGCACGACGTGAGCTCCCTGAGGCACTTCTGCTGTATGGGAGCCCCCATCCCGCGGTCCTATGTGGCCGAGGCCAAGGTGAAGCTGCCGGAGATGAGTGTCTTCGGCGGCTGGGGCCAGACGGAGTGCTGCCTCGTGACCATGGGACACCCCTCCGACCCGGACGAGAAGATCATCTCCACGGACGGGCGTGCCCTGGACGGGATGCAGACGCGAGTCGTCGGCTTCGACGGCCGGCTCTCTGCCCCCGGCGAGGAGGGGAAATTGCAGATCCGCGGCCCGTTCCTGTTCCGCGGCTACCTCGGCCAGCTCGACAAGACACGCGAGGAGTTCGACGGAGACTGGTTCGACACCGGGGACCTCGCCACCATGGATGAGGACGGCTACGTGCGCCTGGCCGGTCGCACCAAGGACGTCATCATCCGGGGCGGGGAGAACATCCCGGTCACCTATGTCGAGAACGTCCTCTACGAGCACCCGGACATCGAGGCAGTGGCCGTGATCGGTGTGCCCCACGAGCGCCTGCAGGAGACCGCGGCCGCTGCCGTGGTCCTGCGCGAAGGCGCGCAGGAGCTGACGATGGACACCCTGAGGGCGTTCGTCGAGTCCAAGGGACTGGCCAAGCCGTACTGGCCCGAGCGCCTCGTCATCGTCCCCGAACTGCCCCGCACCCCCTCCGGAAAGATCCAGAAGTACCTGCTGCGCAAGGAACTCGTCGAGCAGGCCCACGCACAAGGAGCACAGAAGTGAACACCGCAACCAGGACTGCAACGAACACCGCAACGACCGGTCAGTCCCCGTCGGGGGATGTCTCGGCCTCGTTCTTGGGGCCGGTGGACCTGACGGGGATGGATGGGTTGTTCTCCGCTCAGGAGAAGGCGTTGGCCCTGCAGGTGCGGGGGTTGGTGGATGAGGTGATCCGGCCGAACATCGCGGACTGGTACGAGCAGGCGGTGTTCCCGCGGGAGATCGTCCCGGAACTGGGCCGGCTCGGGGTGCTGGGCATGCACCTG
>JAPFFX010000273.1 GCA_026645375.1 Citricoccus sp. WCRC_4
CTGTTCACCCTCTACAGCCTGCTCGGTTCGGCGATCTGGAACACGATCTTCGTCTGGGGCGGATTCCTGCTCGGGGACAACTGGCACCTGGTCTCGGACTATGCGGACGTCTTCTCCAACATCGTGATGATCGCCGTCGTCGTGTTCCTCGCCTGGTGGATCATCGCCCGCGTGCTGCGCAACCGCCGCCGCGCCAGGGACCCGCACTTCGTGGCGCCGTCGGCCGAGGCCGCCGCCGCCCGCATGGACGAGCTGCTCGGCGAGCCGGGCCGGCGCCGCTGAACCGGCCGGACGCCGGGGCCTGCCGATCAGCGGTAGCCGTAGCCGACCGGCGCCGCGGGGATGTACTTCGGCAGTGAGCGCGACTGGCCGGAGCTGACGATCCGCTTGCCGAGCGGCAGCAGGGAGACGGGGATCATCCGCAGGTTCGCGATCCCCAGGGGGATGCCGATGATGGACAGGAACATCGGGATGGACGTCAGGACGTGCCCGATCGCGATCCACAGCCCGGCCACGACCAGCCAGATGACGTTGCCCAGGCCGGACCAGAAACCCCCGCCGGGCCGGTCGTCCACGACCACGCGCCCGAAGGGCCACAGGGCGTAGCCGGCGATCCGGAACGAGGCGATGCCGAACGGGATGGTGACGATGAGGACGCAGCAGACGATCCCGGCCAGCGCGTAGCCCAGCGCCAGCCAGAGCCCGCCGAAGACCAGCCAGATGATGTTGAGGATGAGGTTCAGGGCACGGTTCATGCCCCCATCGTCCCAGTCTGGCGCTACGCTGACGAGTGCCAGGCCGCCGATCCGAAAGAACCTCATGTCAGAGCGCAGTCCGCGACGTCCGCAGCTCGACTCCGGGGCTGTCCGCCCCCTCGCCCGCCCCCTCTCCCGTCCCATCGGCCCGTCCCGGCTGGCCCGCGGCGTGACCCTGGGCGTGGCGGCGGCCCCGCTGCTGTCCACCACCGGCTGCCTCGGCCCCTCCCGCCCCTCCCCGGAGGACACCGCGACCGCCCTCGGCGCGGCGATCGGCTCCGGCGATGACGGGGTGCCCCTGACGGACTCGGCCCGTTCCGTCCCCTCGACCGCACTGGAGGCGCTCCCCGCGGCGCTGCGCCCCGGTGAGTCCACCGTCAGCGTGACCACGGACGCCGTCACCGTCCACGAGGACGACCCTGACCGGGCCACCGCGCAGTACACCGTCCGGCGCGACCTCGGCGCCCTGGGCCTGGAGGGCCAGGAGTGGACCTACCGCACGGACGCCGAACTCGTCTGGGCCGAGGACGGCCAGCAGTGGCGCGCGGACCTGCGGCCCGACGACATCGTGGCCGGCCTGGCCCCCGGTGGCACCGTGACGGTCCGGCGCACCGAGGCGGACCGCGGGGACATCCTGGACGCCGCCGGGAAACCGCTCGTGACGGAACGGGACGTGGCCGTGCTGGGCCTGGACAAGGCCCGCGTCGAGGCGGACCAGCTCGCCGAGTCCGCCCGGCAGGTGGCCGAACTGGCCGAGGTGGACGCGGAGGCCTTCGTGGCCCGCGCCGAGGCGGCCGGGGACCAGGCGTTCGTGGAGGCCATCACGCTGCGTGCCGACGGGACCACCGACATCCCCGTGGACGGGCTCGCGAGGGTCCCGGGCGGGCGGGCCATCGAGGACACCGCCGTCCTGGCGCCCAGCCGCACCTTCGCCCGCGACGTGCTGGGCACCTACGGGGAGCCCTCCGCCGAGCAGGTGGAGGCATCGGACGGGCAGCTGGAGGCCGGCGTCGCCGTCGGGCTCTCCGGGCTGCAGTCCACGTGGCAGGACCACCTCGCCGGCACCCCCGGGATCACCATCACGGTCGACAACCCCGACAACCCCGACAACCCTGACAATCCCGACGACACCGGGTCCGAGGGCGGGGCCGCGCCGTCCGCTGAGCCGTCCCCCAGCGGGACGGCCACCGGGGCCGCTCGCGGGGAGGCGTCGTCGGACCCGGACGTGACCGCATTCGAAGCCGGGCCCGTGGCGGGCACGGACCTGTCCTCCACCCTGGACCGGAGGATCCAGGCGGAGGCCGAGAAGGTGGTGGGCGCCTCCGAGGTCCCGGCCGGTCTGGTGGCGATCCGCCCCTCCGACGGGCACGTGCTGGCCGCCGCGTCCGGGCCGGAGGGCTGGCCGGTGGCGGTGTCCGGTTCCTACGCGCCGGGCTCGACGTTCAAGGTCGTCACCGCCCTGGCGCTGCTGAGGTCCGGCCTCGCCCCGCAGGATCCGGTGCAGTGCCCGGCCACCCTCAACGTGGGCGGCATGGTCGTGGGGAACTACGACGGCTACCCGGACTCCTCGGTGGGCACCATCCCGTTCTCGGAGGCCTTCGCCGAGTCCTGCAACACCGTCTTCGTCGGCGCGCACCAGGAGATCTCGGCTGCGGACGAGGCGGAGGCGGCGCAGGCCCTGGGGCTGGCCCCGGACCCGGCGACCGGGCTCGGCGCCGCCTTCCTCGGCTCCGTCCCGGACGACTCCACCGGCACCGAGCACGCGGCCAACCTCTTCGGCCAGGGCGTGGTGGAGGCCTCGCCGCTGGGCATGGCCACCGTGGCCGCCTCGGTGGCCGCCGGGCAGACCGTCCGCCCCGTGTTCGTGTCCGATCCGGCCGTGGACACCGCGGCGGCCCCGGCCACGGGGGTCACCGAGGCGGAGGCGGGGCAGTTGCGGTCCCTGATGTCCGGCGTGGTGGAGACGGGCACCGCGGAGATGCTGCAGGACGTCCCCGGGGCCCCGGTGCTCGCCAAGACCGGCACGGCCCAGTTCGTGGCCGACGGCGAGGACCTCGCCCACACCTGGCTCATCGCGATCCACGGGGACCTGGCCGTGGCGCTGTTCCTCAACGAGGGACTCGGCGGCGGGCACGACAACGGGCCGATCGTGCGGGACTTCCTGACCGCGGTGGAGAAGATCGTCCCCTCGGAGTGATCGGGCACCGGCGACGGTAGCCTTGAGAGCCTGATGAGCAGCGACCAGCCTCCCCCCGAGCACCCCGCCCCGGCGCAGCACGCCCACGGCCACAACCTGCACCCGGACCCGGACCTGTACCGCACCGAACCGGTGTCCTTCGTGCGCCGCGGGGACCGGTTGAACCCGCGCCGGCAGAAGACGTGGGACCGCGCCCGCGGCACCTACATCGTGGACGTCCCCCGGCACCACGCCACCACCTCCGTGGCGGCCGGCACCGAGGTGGACTGGTCCGCGGTCTTCGGCCGCAGCGCCCCGCTCGTCGTGGACATCGGCTGCGGTCTCGGGGAGTCGACGGTCCAGGGCGCCGTGGACCGTCCCGAGGCGGACTTCGTGGCCGTGGAGGTCTACACCCCGGGCCTGGCCGCGCTGCTGATGGAGATCGAGGACCGCGGTCTCTCCAACGTCCGCGGCGTGCAGGCCAATGCCCCGGAGGTGCTGGACCACCTCCTGGCCCCAGGGTCCGTGCAGGAGGTCTGGGTGTTCTTCCCCGACCCGTGGCACAAGACGCGTCACCACAAGCGCCGGCTGGTCTCCCCGGCCTTCGCCGACCGCGTGGCCCGCGTGCTGGCGCCCGGCGGCGTGCTGCGGCTGGCCACCGACTGGTCCAGCTATGCCGTCCACATGCGCCAGGTCATGGAGGGGCACCCGGAATTCGCCAACCTGCATCCGGGGCGCGCCGCCGGCCAGGATTCCCCGCTGACCCGGGTGCGGGTCGAGGGCCGGGAACTGCAGGTCGGTGCGCAGCCGATCACCCCGGACTGGGAGGGCTCGCGCGCCGGGCTGAGCGAGGCGGCCGCGGGGGCCGGCGTCGAGGACCCGGTGGACCACGACGGCGGCTGGGCGCCGCGGTTCGACGGCCGCCCGTTGACGAGCTTCGAGGCCAAGGCCCTGCGGGCCGGTCGGCTGGTCTTCGACCTCGCCTACCGCCGCCGCTGAGGGCCCGCGCCCGCCCCCGGCTTTGCGGCCCGGCGCGTCACCGGGGATACTTGTACGCCGAACCATCGACCACCGACCGTGAACCCCGGGCGCCAGTCCCTCGCCCGCCGGGCGTCGGTTGCCGCCATGGGGCCCGGTCATGACGAAGGGACCCCGGGTGCCTGACGCCTCGTCCTCCCCCGCAACACACGACCGATCCACCGCGGCCTCTCCCGCCGGCCCGCCGGAGGGCGCCGCGCAGCACGCCGGGGCCAGCACCGGAGCCGTCGGCCTCTACCCGCACGACATCCACCCGGGCCTGGTGCCCGGGATCGGGGTGGACGAACAGCGCAACCGCTTCGGGCTGGACTGGGTGGTCTTCGGCATCACGGCGGCGCTGATCGTCGCCTTCGTGGCCTGGGGCGTCACCGCCCCGGAGTCGGTGGGCCAGGTCTCCGCCACCGCCTTCGGCTGGGCCATGACCAATACCGGCTGGCTGCTCAACCTCACGCTGATGGTCTGCGTGGTCGTCATGGTGGTCCTGGCCTTCGGTCGCTTCGGCCGCATCCGGCTGGGCAAGGACGACGAGGAGCCGGAGTTCTCCCGGTTCTCCTGGGTGGCCATGATGTTCGCCGCGGGCATCGGCGTCGGCATCTTCTTCTTCGGGCCCTCCGAGCCGCTGGCGTACTACACCTCTCCCCCGCCGCACACGGTGGAGGCGGGCACCACCGAGGCCCTGCACCAGGCCATGGCCCAGTCCCACTACCACTGGGGACTGCACGCCTGGGCGCTCTACGCCCTGGTGGGCGGCGCCATCGCCTACTCCTCCTACCGGCGCGGCCGGGTCTCGCTGGTCAGCTCGGTGTTCCGCTCGCTGTTCGGTGACCGGCACACCGACGGGGTGGCCGGCAAGATCGTGGACATCTTCGCCATCATCGCCACCCTGTTCGGCACCGCCGCGACCCTGGGCATCGCCGCCATCCAGATCGGTGAGGGCGTCTCGATCATCTCCGGGGCGGGGCCGCTGGGCAACACCACGCTGCTCGTCATCATCGCCGTGCTGACCCTGGCCTTCATCATCAGTGCCGTGTCCGGGGTGACCCGCGGCATCCGCTACCTCTCCAACATCAACATCACGCTGACCCTGGGCGCGGTGCTGTTCGTCTTCATCGCCGGCCCCACGCTGTTCCTGCTCAATCTCATCCCCTCCGGCGTCATGCACTACTTCGACGAGATGTTCTCGATGATGGGCAAGTCGCTGTCCTGGGGGGCGGAGACCGTGGAGTTCCAGTCCGCCTGGACCGCGTTCTACTGGGCCTGGTGGATCGCCTGGACGCCGTTCGTGGGCATGTTCATCGCCCGGATCTCCCGCGGGCGGACCCTGCGCGAGTTCGTGCTCGTGGCCATGGGGGTGCCCACGGCGATCCTCGTGCTGGCCTTCTCGATCTTCGGTGGCACCGCGATCTGGATGAACACCCAGGGCGTGCCCGGTTTCGACGGCAGCGCCACGCCCGAGCAGGTGCTGTTCAGCATGTTCGGCCAGTTCCCGCTGAGCCAGTTCACCCCCTTCGTGCTGATCACCATCCTGGCCATCTTCTTCGTCACCTCCGCCGACTCGGCCTCCGTGGTCATGGGCACGATGTCCTCTCGGGGCACCCCGGCGCCGCGGACCTGGGTCGTGGTGTTCTGGGGCCTGTGCATGATGGGCATCGCGGTGGTGATGCTGCTGACCGGTGGCGAGACCGCGCTGACGGGCCTGCAGAACCTGACGATCCTCATCGCCCTGCCGTTCTCGATCGTGCTGCTGCTGATGATCGTGGCGTTCATCCGTGACCTGATGACCGACCCGGTCGCGATCCGCCGCGACTTCGCGGTCACCGCCCTGTCGAACGCGGTCCGCCGCGGCATCGAGGACCACGGTGACGACTTCGAGCTCTCCGTCCGCCGTGCCCCCGAGGGCCGCGGTGCCGGCGCGGACTTCGACTCCACCGCCGAGCACGTCACGGAGTGGTACCGGCGCACGGACGAGGAAGGAAACCCGGTCGAGTACGACTACGGGACCGGCGCCTACGCCGACGAACAGGACGCCGGGGACCAGGACACCGGGACCCCGGGGATGCTTGACGCCGACGTCGAGGCCCCGGGCACATTGAACACGGACGAGACGGGCCGGTCCGCCGACGGCGCCCGCGCCTGACCGCGCTGGTGTTCAGTCGAGCGGCAGCCCCGCGGTAGCGCGGGCGATGCGGTACAGGGAGGCGGTGCCCGCGTCCCGGTAGCCGTGGCCGCGGCGCAAGGGCCCGGCGTCCGGGCGGAAGCGGGAGGTGTTGTGCCCGACGGCGGCGGCCAGGTCGAGCGCCTCGTCCGCCGCAGTCTTCAGCCGGGTCATCTTCGTCCACGGCCTGCGGCCGGAGAGCCGGAACCCGAGCCAGGACAGGTAGTCCGAGTCCGTCAGCGCGAAGTAGACCTGCTCCCGCGTCAGTCCGAGCAGGTGCGGGTTCCCGGCCAGGTCCCGGGGAAGGCCGACGGCCCCGGACACCACGAGCGCGTCCACGGACCGCGGTGGCCGGCGGCGCTGGAGCATCTGCAGGGCCCGGGCGGCCACGAGGGTGCCGTAGGAGTGAGCCTCCACGGCGGTGTGCGGGACCGAGAGCGGGTCCGCGGCCTCGGGACCCGGGTGGTCCCCGGGGCCGTCCGCGGCGATCCGCTCCCGGTAGTCGTACCAGCCGGCCATGTGCAGGGCGAGCCGGGCGCCGCCGCGCAGGGCATGCCGGCCGGAGAGCACTCCCCAGGGCCCCGGCGGCTGGTAGCCCAGCCAGCTCACCACGCAGGGGCTGGCCGCCCCGGCGGCACGCTGGGCGGCCCACAGCTGACCGGCCTCTCGCGCGCTGCCCCACATGGCCGAGTGCACGAAGATCCCCATCCCGGAGACCTGCCAGGTCAGGTGGGTGGCGGCGCCCGGCTCCCCGACGGCGACGACCCCGGACGCCGGGCGAAGGGCGCTGCCGAGGTCATAGGCGAGCAGGATGCGTTCGGGGAAGGACTGGTCCATGGCATCGGGCTTGAGCGCGTGCACGATCCCGTCGAGGGCGGCCCTCTGCTTGGGCCCGAGCCGATGGCGACGGCGCATGTCCGCCCGCAGCCGCTCACGGGTGGCCCGCCGCTCGGCGGGGTCCCAGATGTCCCGCCGGGCGACCTGGGCCGGGCTCAGCCCTTCGGCTTCCACACCAGGACCCCGGGCACGGTCCGGGACGCGGGGGTGAGCGCCGACGACGACGGACCCGCGGTG
>JAPFFX010000293.1 GCA_026645375.1 Citricoccus sp. WCRC_4
ATGTGGCCGTCGGAGACTGTGACTTTCGGAGACAAGTGGCGGTGCTTTTTCTGAGCTACGTGGCGGTATGGCCTGTCGTCTGAATCGTCCTGGCGCCGTGTCTTGAATCATCGCTTGGAAAAGTCGCTTGGAAAAAGGGCGCGGACGGCTGAGGAGGTTGACGGTACGAGGAAGCGAGACCGTGGCTGCTTCGATGTGGCGTTGAGGGGGCGGCGGTGGTCAGGGTGTGAAGCGGTAGCCCATGCCGAGTTCGGTATGGATATAGCGGGGGCTGGAGGGCTCTGGTTCGAGCTTGGCCCGCAGCTGGGAGATGTAGACCCGCAGGTAGTTGGCCTCCTCGCCGTATTGCGGTCCCCAGACGGTGGTGAGGAGTTCGGTGCGGCTGATCAGCCGGTGGGGGTTGCGAGCCAGGACCTCCAGCAGGCGCCACTCCAGTCGGGTGAGCCGGACGGGAGTGCCTGCAACGGTGAGGGCGTGGGCGGCCAGGTCGATGTGCAGGCGTCCGTCGACGGTGTCCACCACGGCGTGGCCGGGGTCGGGTTGGGCCCGGCGCAGGGCCGCCCGGAGCCGGGCGAGCAGCTCATCCATGGCGAAGGGCTTGGTGATGAAGTCGTCGGCGCCGCGGTCCAGGGCGTCGACCTTGCTCTGGGATTCGTGCCGGGCCGAGACCACGATGATCGGGACCGTGGACCAGCCCCGGATGCCCTCTATGACCTCCCGGCCCTCGAGGTCGGGCAGGCCCAGGTCCAGCAGCACCACGTCGGGGTGTTCGTGGGCGGCCAGTTGCAGGGCCTGGCGTCCGGTGGCGGCGTGGTGGGTGCGGTAGCCGCGGGCCTTGAGGTTGACCAGCAGGGCGCGGGCGATCTGGGGATCGTCCTCGACGATGAGCACGCCTGGACTGGTGGCGGATTCGGCAGTCATGAGGTCTCCTGGCTGGTGGGGAGGGTGAGGATCATCGTGGTGCCCCCGCCGGGGGTGTCGGCGGCGTCCAGGGTCCCGTCCATGCCCTGGGCCAGGCCGCGGGCCACGGCCAGGCCCAGGCCCAGTCCGGTGGCCGGGTCCCGGTCTCCGAGACGCTGGAACGGTCGGAAGGCTTGCTCCTTGTCCTGATGGGTCATCCCGGGGCCGTGATCGATGACCCGCAGCTGGACGTGGTCTGGTCCGGGCACCGCATCGACGAGGACGGTGCCGGGTGCGGCGTGCTTGAGGGCGTTCTCGAGGAGGTTGGCGATGACGCGCACCGCCAGCCCGTGGTCGGCGGCCACGGGCGGGCAGTCGGCAGGGATGTCGATGCGCACGCGGGAGGGGCCGGAAGCCTCGCTCAGGCTGTGGATGGCGGCGGCGACGAGGTCCTCGACCTCCAGGGGGGTGCGGTGCACGATGAGGTCTCCGGCCTGGATCCGGCTCATGCTCAGCAGGTCCTCGATCCGCTCGCTGAGCTGGTCCGCGGATTCCTCGATGGTGGCCAGCAGTTCGGTGGTGTCCTCGGCGCTGAGGACCACGTCCTCCAGGCGCAGGCTGGACACGGAGGCCTTGATGCCGGCCAGGGGCGTGCGCAGGTCGTGGGAGACGGCGGCCAGTAGCGCGGTGCGCATGGCGTTGCCGGCGGCCAGTTCCCGGGACTGCAGCCGGGCCTGGGTGAGCTGTTGTTGTTGGAGCATGGTCGCGATCCGGCTGGCGAAGGCCTCCAGCACGCCTTGGTCGGAGGCGTCCTGGGGGACACCGTCGATGAGCAGGACGTGGTCGTGGTCCACGGTGATGGTGTTGTCGCAGGTGGCCGGGTCCGGGACGCGGTCCCCGGAGCTGGCCAGCACCGTCCAGGAGGAACTGCCGTCGGGAGCGTGGGCGGCCAGGGCCACGCCGTGCAGGGCGTAGGTGTGGCGGAGCCGGTCCAGCAGGGCTGGCACGCTGAGCCCCTCCCGGATGACACTGCGGGACAGCTCGAACAGGGTGGTGGCCTGGTGGCGGGCACGGCCGGCTTCGGCGGTGCGCCGGGCCTCGATGTCCACCACCCGGGCCACGCCGGCGGCCACCAGGAGGAACAACCCCAGGGCGGCGACATTGAGGGGTTCGTGGATGAGCCATTGGCCGGTGGGGGCGGTGAAGAACCAGTTCAGCAGCATGGTGCTGAGCAGGGCCGCGGCCACCGCCGGCCACCAGCCGCCGAGGATGGCCACGAACACGACCACCGTCAGGTGGCACAGGAAGTTCAGGGTGGTGGCCTGCGCCGTGGTGCCCGCCTGCAGGAACGCCACGGTCAGCAGGGTCGGCCCGACGGCGGCCAACGCCCAGCCGGCCACCCGCCGGGGCCAGCCCAGGGCGCTGGTGTCCCGGACCGGCCTGTGGTGGGTGCGACCGCCGTCGTGGGGCACCAGGATCAGATCCGGTCCTTCGACGGCGGCTTCGAGCAGGTCGCGGGCGACCTGCGGGTTCCCCAGCCGGCGGCGCAGCCGGGGCGGGGGGCTGCCCAGGACCAGGTGGGTGGCCTGGACGCTGCGGGCGAAACCGGCCACGGCCTGTGCCACGTCCGGGCCGGGCACGGTGTGCCAGGTCCCGCCGGCGGCCTCCACCACCGATCGCCACCTGCTCAGTGGTTCGGCGGTCCCCGCGGTGACGTCCCGGGTGTGTTGGCCGCTCACGTGCACGGCCAGTACCTCGCCCCCGGTCATCCAAGCGGCCGCTCGCAGGGCACGACGGATCACCGTTTCCGTCTCTGGGCCCCCGGACACGGCCACCACCAGGCGGGCGGGGCCCGTCGCGCCGGGCGCTGCCGGGTAGGGTGCGGCGGCGTCGGCCTCGTGATGGGCGGCCGGGGACGGCCGGTGTGGTGTCTCCACGGTGTTCCTCCAGGATCTTGCCCGGTGTGGGCCGTCTCGTCACGTGCAGGGCTCGCCGGCAGGTCGGCCGTTCGTCCCGGTGGGGCGCTCAGCCGATGATGGGGCGTTCCTCGGGCAGTCGATAGCGGCGTGGCTGCTTGCCCAGGGCCAGGGCCGTGGCGATGGTGACGGTTCCGACCCGGCCCAGGAACATTAGGACCATGAGCACCCATTGTGCCCCCGCCGGCAGGGCCGCGGTGATGCCCGCGGACAGGCCGACGGTGGCGAAGGCCGAGACGCACTCGAACAGGACCTCCTGCAGGCCATGGTTGGTGAGCACCAGCAGGGTCACCGTGCCCACCACGATCGCGGCGACCCCGAGAAGGGCCACGGACAGCGCCTGGCGCTGCACGGAGGAGCTGATCGACCGCGGCCCGATGGTCACCTGGTCGTGGCCGCGGACCTCATTCCAGATGGCGAAGCCCAGCACGAGGAACGTGGTGATTTTGATCCCACCGGCCGTGCCGGCGCTGCCGCCGCCGATGAACATCAGCACGGTGGTCACCACGAGGGACTCCGGGGCCGCCGCGGCGTAGTCGATGCTGTTGAAGCCGGCGGTGCGCGGGAACACCGTCAGTCCGAGCGCGCCCAGCACCCGCCCGCCCGGGGACAGCCCGCCCAGGGTCTCGGGCCGATTCCACTCGAAGGCGCCCAGGGCGACGAAGCCGAGGACGAGCAGCACGAGGGTGCCGTACACGGTCAGCCGGGTGTGCACCGCCCAGGCCTTGTTCATCGACGTCCCGCGCAGGAACTCCATGATCACCGGGAAGCCCAGCCCGCCCAGCACGATCGCCGTGCAGACGGGGACGATGATCCACGGGTCGTCCACGAAGCCGATGAGGCTGTCGCTGTAGACGGAGAACCCGGCGTTGTTGAACGCGGAGATCGCGTGGAAGAGACCGTGCCACAGGGCCGGGCCCGGGGCGTGGTCGTAGGCGGACCAGAACCGCAGGGTGAGCACGACCGCGACGGCGGACTCGACGGTGACCATGATCTGCGCCACCCGGACCAACACCCGGCGCACGTCCCCCAGGTTCAGGGTGTGCGTCTCGGAGGCGGCGACCAACTGGGTCCACAGGCCCAGCTTCTTGCGCACCACCAGGGCCAGCAGGGTGGCCATCGCCATGATCCCGAACCCGCCGACCTGGATTAGGGCCAGGATCACCGCCTGGCCGAACGGGGTCCAGAAAGTGGCGGTGTCCACGGTGATCAGACCGGTCACGCACACCGCCGACACCGCCGTGAACACCGCCGGCATGACGAATTCCCCGGCCGGATCCGTCCGGGACACCGGCAGCATCAGCACCCCGGCCCCGATCAGGATCACACCCAGGAACCCCACCGGCACCAGCCGCACCGGATTCTCCAGGAACGGCCGGCCCAGCCGCTCGGCCCACCTCCGCCGCCGCCGGGCCGTAGCCGGGGACAGACGTTGAATCGCGGACACGG
>JAPFFX010000294.1 GCA_026645375.1 Citricoccus sp. WCRC_4
GAGGTCGAACGCGCCCGCCAGCTCCAGGCCGGCATCGCCGCCGAGGCCAACATCCAGCTGCCGCCCCGCGCCACCGCCAAAGTCGAGAAGACCCAGCAGGCCCGCGAGGGACTCGAAACCCGAGGCCGAGAACTGCGCACCATCCACGCCCCGACCCCGACCACTACGACCAAATGAGCACTCTCACCAGCCCGGACCACCCAACACCCGCCACCACCGCCTCCCTCCAGTCTTCCTCTGCGACCGGCGGGTTCGATAAGACTGCCTCAACGGCTCATCCCGGCCTCAACCCAGCCCGACACCAGGGACATGCCGTGCGCGTGGACGTGCGCGCCGAGATCCTGCCCGGGCCCCTCACACTGGTTGTCGAGGGCATGCTGACCCGTGACAACCAGGCCCCCCTGCTGCAGGCCCTGGACCATGCCCTGTCCCTGGACGGTTGCCCCAGCGTCGAGGTCGACCTGCGCGCCGCCGAACATGTCGACCCGGACGGGCTGCGCGCCCTGGAGGCCTTCGTGTACTGGAAGAAGACCGCCGGAGCCCTCCCGATGGTGCATATCCACACCCCACCGCGCCCGAGTCATGACTCCACGGCGGCCCCAGACACAACCCGGCCAGCCACCGGCCAGTCACCGGCCCCTGCCGGAACCGGCCACACCGGTCCCCGGGTGCCGGTGACGCCGGCGGAGGCCACCGTCGGGGAGTTGATGTCCCCTTTGGGGCGCACCGTCTGTGAAACCGAAACCCTCGGACACGCCGCCGACCTGATCGACGCGCAAGGCGGAGTGGTGGCCCTGGTCAATGAGACCGGCCAGGCTATCGGCACCCTCACCCACACCGACCTGCAGGCCGCCGCCACCCAGGACCCCGAGCACTGGCGCACCCGGCCCTGCCGCGACCTTCCAACCCGACAAGACAGCTCGGTCCGGCCCGAGCACCTGATCCGGGGCGTGGTCTGGCACTACCGGCAGGAGAAGATCCGGCCCCTACTGGTCTTCAACGGCCCTGAGGCGATAGGCCTGCTGCACCCCACCGTGGTCTTCCAATGGTGCGCCCAGCATTTCCCGAGCGCGTTGCCCGCGCTCAGCCAGCGCGCCGCCGACCTGGCCGCAGCCGCCAGCCCCGACACCGAACCCACCACCCCAACCACCTAAGACCTCACCACCACAATTCCGCATCCACCACCGTCCAGTCCGATCGCCGATCCAGGATCGAGAAGGAACACCGCCCGTGAGCACCGACTACGACGCCCCACGTAAGAACGAGGACGAGCTCGTCAATGAGCCCCTTCAGGCACTCAAGGAGACTCGCCCTACCTCCCAGTCCACGGTGGTCGATGAGGCCGAAACTACCGAGGAATTTGAGTTGCCCGGCGCGGACCTCTCCGGAGAAGAACTCACCGTACAGGTCATCCCGGCCCAGCCCGACGAGTTCACCTGCGCCTCCTGCTTCCTCGTCCGCCACCGCTCCCAGATCGCCCGACAACACAACCAGCACCGGTACTGCACCGACTGCGAAGCCTGATCTACCCAAGAACACCGACAATAAGAACACCACCCGGCCCGAACCCACCCGAAAACCGGGTGACTGTGAGGCAGAATCCCTCGTCTGCCCGGGGGTGGGCATGACGATCCCAGACCCTGGCCGCGGAAGACCATCGGCACATCGGTCGCATGACTTTCAGGAGAACAATGGCGCAGAAGACCCAGACCGTCTTAGTCGATGACCTCACCGGGGAACCGGCCACCGAAACCGTCCAGATCGGTGTCGACGGTCGGCATTACGAACTTGACCTGACCAAGAACAACGCCAAGCAACTACGGGCCGAGTTGAAGAACTATCTGCGCGCTGCTCGGCCGGTGGCGCCACCGAAGCCGGCGCAAGAGGCTGCCCGGATCCGCGTGTGGGCCCAACAGAACGGGTACGAGGTTGCGGCCCGAGGTCGGATTCATCGTGAGGTGATCCAGGCCTACCGCCGGGCCATCTAGAACTCGAGGCCGCATCCGCGCGGACCGGACCGGGGACGATCCTTTCGGGGTGGACGTGGGCACGCGAGGCGAAGGCCCCCACCGTTGCGGGTGGGGGCCTTCGAGGTCATCACTTGCACCTTGACTTGCACGTTGACGACGCACCCACCATGCTATCGAGGGTTCCTGATGTTCGCCTGGATGGATCGCGGTGCTCGTTCAGCCGATCCAAGTGCAGGGTCATCAGTCAGGATCCTAAGACGCTGGCGTAGTGGGGTTGCCAGTGATCGGTGTAGGTATGGGCGCCACCGGGCGTGGTGACGGTCAGCGTCTGGACATCGTCGTCGTGGTGAGCCATGCGCAGGGCCATGTTCCCGGCGACGTATTCCAGGGTGAAGACCTGTTCGGGGTCATACGGCCCGCCGCCCCACGCCTCGGGGGTGATGGTTACCAGCAGATCTCCGGGGGTGGGGGACTCGACGGCGGAGACGTAGGCGAACGGCTCGAACGGGGCGCAGGCCCGCAGCCCTGCCGGGGTGCTGGCGTCCCCGCATTCCCCCGAGTACGTCTCACCGGTCGTTTCCAGGAACTGGTCGTACTTCTCACCGGCCCAGATGCCGATGACCATCGGATCCACGTTGCCCTGAGGCCTGAGCGCGGGAACCGTCGCCGTAGCGGTGGCCACCGGGCTGCTGGAATGCGTGGTGTTCGCCCCGCTGGGGTCGGGTGCAGTGTTCGCCGTACACCCGGTCAGGACAGCCGCCGAGCACGCCAGGCCCGCGACCCCACGGATAGTTGATTTCATCAGGACCCCCTCTGACCTCTGATGACAGTGTCGAGGCTACGGGATCGGCGGAAAACTGAGGAAACGGTTCCATGGGTTTGGCGGACACATTTCAGTTACTTCAGTCCGTTGGGTCTGCCCCTATAAACTGGTAGAGGGACGTGTTGAGATGAGACGAGTGGCTGGTCAAGGTCATCGACCAAATTGGCTCAGTGTTTGTGCCGGCGGATTTCCGAGTGCGCGGTCCTCGGCGCGCAACAGGCCAATGGCATCGTCATCCAGGAACGCGGGAACCCGGCCCGGCAGCGCCTCCGTGCGCCACACCGTGCGCGGGAATCTCGCATTAGACGAGAGTTCCCGTCGCGGGCCTGCAGGGTCGCACTAGCTCCTGCGATTCGCTCCGCCGCTGTGAGCGACATAGGGCTGCGTGCTGACATGGGCGGACCTTGGAATGACAGACGGAGACGAGTCATCTCATCTAGTTCTACTGGTCCCACTCAAACGCCGATAACCATTCTTATGTAAACCCGACCATGACATGTTCGCGAGAACTGCGCATCCGCCAGTGAGGACTCCCCCACCTGTGCGAACTTCCAGAAACCCGGTGGCTAAAGGTGCTGAAAAGGTCCGTCGACCGACCGACCGAACCTGCCTCTGACGCGACACACGAATCTACTGCGTTCTACGTGCTGACGCCGAGCTGCCGGCCAGGCGTCCAATCCGCTTCACATCGAGGCCGCCGCTAACCTTGCCCCATGTCCTCCGCGCCGATCCGCCTCCTGCTCCTGGCCGACACGCACGTGCCCAAGCGGGCGCGCGCCCTGCCGGCCCAGGTGTGGCGGGCCGTCGACGAGGCCGACGTCGTCTTCCATGCCGGGGACTGGCAGGTCCCGGAGGCGCTGGACGAGCTGGCGGCCCGGGCCCGCCGGCTGGTGGGCGTGTGGGGCAACAACGACGGCGCCGAGTTGCGCGAGCGGTTGCCGGAGGTCGCGCGCGTGGAGATCGACGGCGTCCGGTTC
>JAPFFX010000295.1 GCA_026645375.1 Citricoccus sp. WCRC_4
CCCGGAATCGTTGATGCGGCTGATCCTGTGCGACCTCGGCGTCGAGTTCAGCCTGAAGGTGAAGATCGTCGGCGTAGGCAGGGTCGATTTCGTGGTTGACGGGTTCCTCATCATCGAGTGCGACAGCAAGGCGTTCCACCAGGGGTGGGCGTCGTGCTGTGGGCGAGGCTGCTAGAAGGCGATCTTCAACAGGAGGCCGCGCAGTTGCTTGCGCTCCCGTGCGGAGAGGGTGCCCAGGGTGGCGTCCTCGGACTCGAGCAGGACCTCCCGGGCCTTCTCGAAGAGCTCCATGCCGGCCTCGGTGGCGACGATGATCTTGGAGCGCCGGTCCCGGGGATCGGTCTCGCGCTGGACCGCGCCGAGGTCCTCGAGGGAGTCGACGAGGGCCACGATCTGGCTGGGGTCCAGGGCCAGGAACTCACCCATCTCGCGCTGGGAGGGCTTCAGGCCGCTGGCCGCCAGGGACAGCACCGAGTACTGGCGGACCTTGATGCCCAGGGGGGCCAGCATGTGGTTGGCGTGGCCTGAGCCACGGCCCCGGGCGCGGGCCGTGAGGAACTGGATCTGCTGGGCCAGCTCACCGGCGAGGAACCGCTCGGTGCCCTGATCCTCCAAGGCGTCCGGGGCGGACGCGCCCCGACGGGTGGATGTCGACATAGGGGTCCTCGTGACGTTCGGCCAACCATTGATGTTCTCAAGTGTAGACCCCATCCCGGCGATTCGCGCTGGGTGGTGAGCCCCGGATCGACCGACGCCCGGCCCGGCGCTTGACCCGGCGCGCGGCCCGACCGATCGTCCCGCTGCCGACCCGACCAGATCGCGCGGGGCCGAGGGTTCTCAGGCCATGGCGAAATTCGATCATTGACTTTCTCAACGGTATGGGCTGTCATGGTGCCAGCAGCACACCTCGCGAACCTCACCCCACCCCCGAAGGAGAAGCCATGTCCCTCAACGGCAAGGTTGCCATCGTCACCGGTTCCGGCGCAGGACTCGGCCTGGCCTACGCCCAGGAGCTCGCCCGCCAGGGCGCCGCGGTCATCGTCAACGACGTCAACCAGGAGGTCGCCGACCAGGCGGTCGCCTCCATCACCGAGGCCGGCGGCCGGGCCGCTGCCGTGGTCGCCCCGGTCGGCTCGTCCGAGACCGCCGACCAGCTGGTGAAGGCCGCCGTGGACACCTTCGGCGGTCTGGACATCCTCGTCACCAACGCCGGCATCCTGCGGGACAAGTCCCTGCTGAAGATGACCGACGACGACTTCGACGCGGTCATCAACGTCCACCTCAAGGGCACCTTCACCTGCGTGCGCTCCGCCTTCGCGTACTTCAAGGAGAACGGCGTGGCCGGGCGCATCGTCACGATCGGCTCGCCCACCGGCCAGCGCGGCAACTTCGGCCAGACCAACTACGCCGCCGCCAAGGCCGGGATCGTGGGCATGGTCCGCACCTGGGCCCTGGAGATGAAGAAGGCCGGCGTCTCCGTCAACGCCGTCATCCCCGTGGCGGCCACCGCCATGACCAAGACCATCCCGTTCTTCGCCAAGGCCGTCGAGGCGGACGAGCGCGGCGAGGCCATGCCGGAGTTCTTCCGCAAGGACCTCGGCTTCGGCCCCGCCAGGGACGTGGCCGGCCTGGTCGCCTTCCTGTCCTCCGAGGCCGCCGCGGGCATCTCCGGCCAGGCCATCGGCGTGGGCGGGGACCGCCTGCAGGTCTGGTCCCACCCTGAGGCCGTCACCACCGACTACCACGAGGGCGGCTGGGACTACGAGACCATGCTCTCGGAGGGCAAGGCCATCCTCGAGGCCAACCTGCAGTCCGTGGGCGAACGGATGCCGGAGCTTCCGGCCGAGCTGCAGCCCGAGCCCGCCGGTCAGTAGTCCGCCCGTCACCACCCCAGCAATCGCACCCAGGAGAAACCATGGGACAGACCCCCGTGCGCTATGAATGCGCCGTCGACGTGGACGCCATCACCGCCGTGGACATGCACGTCCACCTCGAGGTCGACGACTGCGGCCACGTGGCCATGCCGGACGACATCATGGACGCCTCGGCGAAGTACTTCAAGGCCGCCGAGCGGACCCCCTCGATCGACTCGATCGCCGAGACCTACCGGGGTCACGGGATGGCCGCGGTGGTCTTCACCGTGGACGCCCGGACCCAGATGGGGCACCTGCCGAACTCCATCGACGACCTCGTCGCGGGATGTGCACGGCACAACGACGTGCTGATCCCCTTCGGCAGCGTGGACCCGCGCACCGGGCAGGACGCGATCACCGAGGCCCGGCGCCAGGCCGACGAGCTCGGCGTGCGCGGGTTCAAGTTCCACCCCTCCGTGCAGGGCTTCGACCCCTCCGACGAGCAGTTCTCCCCGCTGTGGGACGAGCTGGAACGGATCGGGCTGCCGTGCATCTTCCACACCGGGCAGAACGGCATGGGCGCCGGGCTCCCCGGCGGGCGCGGCATCAAGCTGAAGTACTCGAACCCGCTGCTGCTGGACGACGTGGCCGCCGAGCACCCGGGCCTGCCGATCATCATGGCCCACCCCTCGGTGCCGTGGCAGGACGAGGCGAACTCGATCGCCACGCACAAGGCCAACGTGTACATCGACCTCTCCGGCTGGTCCCCGAAGTACTTCCCGGAGTCCCTCGTGCGCCAGTCCAACAACGTGCTCTCGCGCAAGGTCCTGTTCGGCACCGACTTCCCGCTCATCACCCCGGACCAGTGGCTGAAGGCCTTCGGGGACCTGCCGCTCAAGGACGAGGTGCGCCCGCGGATCCTCAAGGACAACGCCGTGAGGCTGCTCGGCCTGGCCCCGGGTGCGGGCCGCGGAACCGGCGACGCCGACCGGGGCGCCTCCACCGGCCAGGGGACCCCCGCGGGCGGCGCGGCATGAGCGCCGGGCGTCCGGTCGCCGTCGGGACCGTGATCCCGTCCGACCTCTACGGCTTCGCCGAGCGGCTGACCGAGGCCGAACGGAGGGTCCTGACGGACCTGCGCGAACAGCTGCACTCCACCGTCTACCCGCACGTCAACGACGCCTGGGACAAGGCCGAACTGCCCGAGGAGCTCCTGCAGGCGGTGCGCGGGCTGGAGCTGATGGACCCGCCGGCGCTGCGTGAGGCGGGTGAGCCCGTCCGTGACCTGCTCACCGGGTTCCGCAACTTCGAACTGGCCCGCTGCGACATCAACGTCGGCACGCTGTACAACGCCCAGGCCGGACTGTTCCGCACGGTCTGCACCCTGGGCGGTTCCCCGGCGCAGGCCGCGGAGCTGGACGCGAGGATCCGTACCTACGAGCTGACCGGCGTGTTCGCCCTGACCGAGCCGGACCACGGTTCGGACGTGGCGGGCGGCCTCGCCACCTCGGCCACCCGCGACGAGGCCACGGGGGAGTGGGTCATCAACGGGGCCAAGCGGTGGATCGGCGGCGCCTCGGTGTCCGACGTCGTGGCCACCTTCGCCCGGGACACCGCCGACGGCCAGGTCAAGTGCTTCCTGGTCCCGCGCCAGGCCGAGGGGGTGACCATGACGATCATCCCGAACAAGGCCTCGCTGCGGATCATGCAGAACGCCCACATCGAGTACCGGGACGTCCGGGTCACCGAGGCCGACCGGCTGCACGGGATCAACTCGTTCAAGGACGTGGCCCGCTGCCTGCGGAACATGC
This sequence comes from Citricoccus sp. WCRC_4, assembly GCA_026645375.1. Taxonomy (GTDB): domain Bacteria; phylum Actinomycetota; class Actinomycetes; order Actinomycetales; family Micrococcaceae; genus Citricoccus. The sequence goes on from JAPFFX010000295.1 coordinate 3,665, forward strand.
GCTCGGACGTCGCGTGGATGGCGGTGGGCGCCCAGGCCGGTGCCTACGAGGCGGCCCTGCGGTATGTCCGCGAGCGGGAGCAGTTCGGCCGGCCGATCGCCGGGTTCCAGCTGGTGCAGGAGAAGCTGGCGCTGATGCTGGGCAACCTCACCGCCTCGCTGGGCATGGTGGTGCAGCTGACCGAGCAGCAGGCGGCGGGCGTCTACCGGGACGAGAACTCCGCGCTGGCCAAGATGTACACCTCGCTGCGGCTGCGCGAGACCGTGGCCCTGGCCCGCGAGGTGTGCGGCGGCAACGGCATCACCCTGGACACGGACGTGGCGCGATTCCACGCCGATGCCGAGGCCATCTACTCCTACGAGGGCACGCACGAGATCAACGCGCTCATCGTCGGCCGGGCCGTCACCGGCGTCGGCGCCTTCGTCTAGGCCCCCCGCCCTCATTACCGAACGGTCACGATCTACGCGTGGTGACCCAAGACAGTTGCATTCATCAATCATTGTGATGTAGAACACATTCCTAGGAGGAAACCATGACCGAGACCACCACCCCCACGTCCAGGCTCGTCGTCACGTTCGAGGAGGCCAAGTCCCTGACCGGCAAGGACCTCGGCGTCACCGAGTGGCGCGAGGTCACCCAGCAGATGGTGAACACCTTCGCGGACGCCACCGACGACCAGCAGTGGATCCACGTGGACCCCGTGCGCGCCCAGGGCGGCCCGTTCGGCGCCCCGATCGCCCACGGCTTCCTGACCCTGTCCATGATCATCCCGTTCTGGTCCGAGCTCTTCGACGTCTCCGACGTCAAGACCAAGGTCAACTACGGCCTGGACAAGGTCCGCTTCACCTCCCCGGTCAAGGTCGGTTCCCGCATCCGCATGAAGGGCTCGATCGCCGACGTGCAGGAGGTCAAGGGCAACGGCCTGCACATCGTCGTCGATTCCGTCATCGAGATCGAGGGCGAGGAACGCCCCGCCGTCGTCGCGACCTTCCTCGCCCGCTTCTACGCCTGAGGCGCCCGCCTCCAGGCACTCCACCCCCCCTCCCGGCCCGGGCCGGACCCTATCCCCGCAGGAGAAACCATGAAGAAGAAGCTCGTCTCACTGCTGGCCACCGCCGCCGTCGCGGGGCTGGCCCTGACCGGCTGCGGTTCCGGTTCGACGTCCGGAGGGGGCGGGGAGGGTTCCCCCGGTGCCACCGCGACCGGTGGCACCGAGTCCGGCGGCGCGTCGGGTGAACTCGACAAGGTGATCGTCGGCGTGCTGCCGATCGCCCCGTCCGTGGCCGTGCAGTACGGCGTCGAGGAGGGCATCTTCGAGAAGCACGGCATCGAGGTGGAGCTCTCCACGTCCAACGCCGGTGCCGCGATGCTCCCGGCCGTGGCCAACGAGCAGATCCACTTCGGCGTGGGCAACCCGAACTCGGTGATGAACGCCAACGACCGCGGCCTGGACATGAAGATCGTGGCCGGTTACTCGAACTCCCTGGCCGAGGGCGAGGACATCGCGGGCGTGGTGACCACCAAGGACAGCGGCATCCAGGGCTGGGAGGACCTGGCCGGCAAGACGGTCTCGGTCAACGCCCTCAAGACCCAGGGTGACCTGACGATCATGGAGGCGGTGTCCAAGGCCGGGGGTGACCCGGCGGCGATCAAGTTCTCCGAGATGCCGTTCCAGGACATGCCGGCACAGCTCGAGCGCGGCAACACGGACGCCATCTGGGTTCCGGAACCCTTCCTGACCAGTTCCCTGGCCGACGAGAACAACCAGCTGGTGGGCTACTCCTTCCAGGACTCCGTCCCCGGGATGCCGACCATGGTCACCTTCAGCTCGGGCAAGTTCACGGAGGAGAACCCGGAGCTCACCCAGCGGTTCGCCGACGCCATGACGGAGTCGCTCGCCGCCGCCGACGAGGACCCGGACGGCGCCCGCGCCCTGCTGCCGGAGTTCATCAACCTCCCGGAGGAGGTGGCCAAGGACCTGAAGATGGAGAAGCTCTCCGGTGAGGTCCGCAAGGAGCAGATCGAGGAGGCCGGGCGCCTGATGGTGAAGTACGGCTTCATCAGCAATGACCCGGACGTGGAGAAGCTGTACTGGGAGGGTGTCGAGTGAGCTGACGCCCACGCCCTCCGGCGGACGATCCGCTGACCGCCCGGCGCCCCGGCCCCTGGAATCCCAGGGGCCGGGGCGTTCGGCTGCCCGGCAGCGACCGGCCGGCGGTGCCGGCGCCGAGGGGCCGGGCCCCGCGCG
>JAPFFX010000346.1 GCA_026645375.1 Citricoccus sp. WCRC_4
CCTGCTCGGCGGTGACCACCCCCTCCTCGACGAGCTGCGCCGCGTACTGCTCGCGCACCGTCGGCTGCGCCGCGATCTGCCCCACCATCAGCGGTTGCGTGTAGGCAGCCTCGTCCTGCTCGTTGTGGCCGAAGCGCCGGTACCCGATCAAATCGACGACGATGTCGTGGCCGAACTCCTGCCGGTAGGCCATCGCGAGCCGGATCGCGCAGATCGCAGCCTCGGGGTCATCCGCGTTGACGTGCACGATCGGGATATCGAAGCCTTTGGCGAGGTCGCTCGAGTACCTGGTCGAGCGCCCTTCTGCCGGATCGGTCGTGAACCCGACCTGGTTGTTGGCGATGAGGTGGACCGTCCCGCCGGTGGCATAGCCGTCGAGGCGTGCCAGGGCCTGCAGCCCGCCGATGCCGTAGACGGCCGCCAGGGCGAGCGCGGAGACGAGGGTCAGTGCCGTCATGAACACGGACTGGCGCACGGAGATCCCCACGCCGACCGCCCGGACCCTGTCGGCCCGGGAGGCGAACTCGGCCGACTCCCGCGCCGGATTGCCGAAGAGCTTGACGAGGGTCGCCCCGGCGGCGGAGAACCGCTCGGTCATCTGGTCGCCCATCGTCGCGTTGGACTGGGCCTGGCTGCGGCTGAGTTCGGCGATCTTGCCGCCCATGAAGCGCGCCGGGATCAGGAACAGCGGCAGCAGCACCAGGGAGACCAGCGTGACCTGCCAGGACGTCGTCAGCATGACGACCAGGGTCAGCACCAGCGAGACCACGTTCATCACCACGCCGGACAGGGTGCGGGAGATCGCCGTCTGGGCGCCGATGACGTCGTTATTGAGCCGGGAGACCAGGGCGCCGGTGCGGGTGCGCATGAAGAAGGCGATCGGCATGGTCTGCACGTGATCGAACACGGCGGTGCGCAGGTCGTAGATAATGCGCTCCCCCAGGTCGGAGGAGAGCCACCGGGTCACCACGCCCAGGATCGCGTCGAGCACGGCCACCAGCGCGATCAGCAAAGCCAACCGGATGATGAGCTCGGGCGTCCCCCCGCTGACGATCGCGTCCACCACGTCCCCGGCGAGGATGGGCGAGGCCACCCCCAGGAAGGCCCCGACGACGGAGAGCACGAGGTAGAACAGCAGCTTGCCCTTGTACCTGCGGACGAAGTCCAGGGTGCGCCGCACGGTGCCCGGCCGGAGTCCCCTGCCGGCCTGGTCCGTGCCCCGGGTCATCCGGTACATGGTCATCCAGGCGGCCCGTTCCATGCTCACGGCCGGCGCTCCTGGTCCTGGGTCGTCCCGTCGGGTGCGTCGCCGGCCGGCCGCCGGGATGGCGAGGACGGCGCGGTGACCTCCGTCGCGAGCAGTCGCTCGATCGCGCGCAGCGAGGCCGCGTGGGCGCGGTCGAATCCGGCCTGTCCCGTCCCCTCGGCCAGTCCCGCCGCGTAGCCGGCGACGAACGCGGTGGCCGCGGCGTCGTCGTCCTGTCCGGAGGCCGCCGCGGCGATCCGCGCGGCCCGGGCCAACCGGGCGGTGTCCGGGTTGATGTCCGGGAGCTCGAGGGCAGTCATCAACCGCTCCGGCCAGCCCACGGGAAGCTGCGGGGCGGAGACCTGGCGGGAGGGGGCGGGAACGTTCTGGGGCACCGCACCAGTCTAGGTCGGTGGCCGGGCCAGGCTCCCGGGCTCAGGCGACGACGGCCAGGAAGTCGGTCCACTGCTCCGCCGGGCGCTCCAGTTCCCGGATCCGCCACTGCGGTCCCCGCGGACGGGCGGGGGTGACCCGCAGCGTCCAGCCCATCTGCGCGAGGGTGCGGTCGCCCTTGGCGTTGTTGCACTTCAGGCAGCAGGCCACCAGGTTCTCCCAGGAGTCCTCGCCCCCGCGGGATCGCGGGTGGATGTGGTCCACCGTGGTGGCGGACCGTCCGCAGTACCCGCACTGGTGCCCGTCCCGGCGCAGGACACCTCGGCGGGAGACGGCGGCGGTGTCCGCATGCGGGATCCGGATGTAGCGGTTCAGCAGGATCACGGCCGGGCGCATCACCGTACAGGTCGGCCCGACGACGGGGTCCCCGCCATCGGCGAGCACGCTCGCCTTCCCGGTTCCGACCAGCAGGATGGCACGGCGGTAGCTGACGACGGACAGCGGCTCGTAGCCGGCGTTCAGGACCAGAGTGCGCATGGGATGACCTCGCGGCTCGGGGGTGCCGCGGGCGCCGGATCGCCTGCCGGGTACCGACCCGGCCATCCGGCGTCTGCGGAGTGTATCGGTTGACGATCAGGTTCAGGATACGCGCCGCTCGCTCGGGCGCGTCACCGCGGCCCCCGATGCCGGGCGTGTCCCGGGGAGTGTTCACGGACCCTTCATGCCGCATTCACGCGCCGGCGCAGCCGCTGACAGGCACCGTCGGCGGGACGCCGGGAACGACCGAGGGCCCCTCCGTGTCGGGAGGGGCCCTCGTAGCAGTCGTCACACGGCCGGTGGCCGTGACACGTGGTCGGTGGTCAGCCGACGTAGGTGTAGTAGCCGTAGAGCGGGTTGCGGGTCACCGGGTGCTGGAAGGTGCCGACGGACGGGTTCTGGGCACCGATCATCTGGCCGTTGCCGACGTAGATGCCGACGTGGCCGCCGCCGTTCTGGAACACCAGGTCGCCCGGCTTCGGGTTGGACGTGGGCGCGAACAGGCCGGAGCCCCGGATCGCGGAGGTGGAGGACGGGATGTTGATCCCCGCCTGGCGGTAGGCCCAGGCCGTGAAGCCGGAGCAGTCCCAGCCGGCGGTGGTCTTGCCACCGTAGACGTAGGGCACCCCCACGCCCGAGTAGGCGGCGGCCACGAC
>JAPFFX010000380.1 GCA_026645375.1 Citricoccus sp. WCRC_4
CCCCGGGCCAGGCTGAGCCGGTCCGCGTTCGGGTCCATGGCCACGACCTCGGCGGCGCCGCGCTGGAGGGCGGCGGCCACGGCCACGATGCCGAGCATGCCCAGCCCGTTGACCAGCACGCGCCGGCCGGTGAGCTCACCGGCCTGTTCGAGGACGGCCATCACGGTGGCCACCGCACACCCGGCGGTCGCGGCCACGCCGTCCTGCAAGGACTCCCGGACGGCGACGAGGGCCTGCCCGTCACGGAGCAGGATGTGGCTGGCGTAGGTGCCCGACAGGGACCAGTCGCTGTCGAAGGACTCATGCCCGGCCTTCTGCACACTCGTGCATTTGGCGGTGAGCCCCCGGCGGCACGGTTCGCACTCACCACAGGACCGGGTCACGCCGAAGACCACGCGCATGCCGGGGACCACGGCAGCCCCGCCCACGGTCCGTCCCCCGCTGCTGGCGATGACCACGCCGATCCCCTCGTGGCCCAGCACGGAGGGGCAGGGGGCCGGGCGGCGGCCACTGACGGTGTGCCGGTCCGAACCGCAGACCGTGGCCGCGGTCAGGCGCACCAGAGTCTCCCCGGGCCCGGGCTGGGGCAGCTCCACCTCGACCGTCTCGAAGGAGCTGCCGCCGCGCCAGACGAGAGCACTTGCCGTACCGATCACCGGTTGCCTCCGGCGCGGTCGCCCGTCAGCACCACGTGGGAGGGAAGGACGGCGACGGAGTCGATGACGAGGTCGGCCCCGAGGTCCTCGAACTCGGCCCGGGTCAGGTGTCCGGTCAGCACGCCAATGGAGGTCACCCCGGCCCGGCGCGCCGATTCGATGTCCGAAGCGGTATCGCCGGCGCTGATCACGGCGGCGGTGTCCTCCACGCCCATGTCGGCCATGGCCTTCTGGATCAGGAACGGCTCCGGGCGCCCGGCCGGCACCTCGTCACCGGTGACGGAGGTATCGATGATCTCCCCGTCGGACCAGCCCAGGGACTCGAGGATCAGATCGGCGATCTCCCGGGAGAACCCGGTGGTCAGGCCAATCTTCACGCCGCGCTTCCGGAGCTCGCGCAGGGCGGTCTCGATGCCGTCCAGGGGCACCGGGGGGTTCTCGGTGTAGGTGCGCCGGAGCTCGTCCAGGAACCAAGCGAAGGCCTCCTCGATGAGGGCCTCATCGGCGTCGACCCCGCCGATCCGCAGCAGGCTCTCGATGGCCCACCGCTTCTCGGTGCCCATCCACTGCTGGAAGACCTCGTCCGAGTAGCGCGCACCGTGGCGTTCGGTGGACTCGCGCAGCACGCGGTACACCTCGTCGCGGTCGTCGATGGTGGTGCCGGCCATGTCGAAGATGGCGAGTTCAATCATGATGTGTCTTTCTCTTTCACGGGGAGTTCTCTCAGGAAGATCCCGGGGGCCGGGATCTCGGTGCCGGCGTGGTGCCCGGCGGGTCAGCGGACGGTCTTGCGCAGCCACATGGACAGGGCCTCCACGGCCAGCACCACGGCGACCATGAGGATCAGGATCATGGTGACTACCTCGAACTGGTTCACTCGCGAGGCATTCAGGAGCAGGAAGCCGATCCCACCGGCCCCGACCACGCCCAGCAAGGTCGCGGCGCGGATGTTGGAATCCAGCAGGTACAGGGTGTGGGCGATGAAGGCCGGGGCGGCCTGGCGGACGGTGGCGGCGAAGAACACCTGGACCTCGGAGGCCCCGGCGGTGCGCATCGCGTCCTGGACCTCGGTGTCGGTCTCCTCGAGGGAGTCGGCGACAAGCTTGGAGAGCAGGCCGACGGCCCCTACGGCCAGGGCCAGGGTGCCGGCCACACCGCCGAGGCCGGAGATGACCACGAAGATGATGGCCAGGATCAGTTCCGGGATGCCACGGACGACCACGATGAACACCCGGAAGGTGGCGCGCACGGCCTTGTTGGCCACGACGTTGTTCGCCGCCAGGATGCCGATCGGCAGGGCCAGCACCGCACCGATGAAGGTGGCGGCCAGGGCGATCTGGATCGTCACCAGCAACTGCTTCACCAGCGAGTCCAGTGCGCCACCGGTCGAGGGCGGGAAGAACAAGCCGAGGGTCTCGGGCAGGGCCAGCAGGCCCTGCCACAGCACGCCCAGGGACATCTCGACTTGCCACAGGGATGCCAGCAGCAACACCAGGATGATCACCCCGGCGAGGAACCGCTGGGCCCGGGCCGCGGTCCACGGCGGGGTCAGCCGCACCGCGCCGGGGACATCGGCGGCCCCGCGGTTGAAGAGCCGGTCGGCCCAGGTGCCTCCGACGACGGAACCTCCCGAGCCCTTCATGATGGCCGCCCGAATGGCCCCGGCGAGCAATTCGATGCCGATGCACAGCCCCAGGACGAGCAGGGCCAGGGCCATGCCCCGCTGGTAGTCCAGGGTCCGGAGGGCGTCGGCGATGGCCAGGCCGATCCCGCCGACCCCGACGTAACCCAGCAACACCGAGGTGCGCAGATTGATGTCGAAGCGGTGCAGGGCGGTGGCCACGAGTTGCGGCATCAGCACCTGGGGGATGGCCGCGGTGATCTGCTGGCCGCGGCTGCCGCCGGCGGCCTCGACCGATTCCCGGGGGCCGTCGTCGAGTTCCTCGATCGCGTCGGCATAGAGCTTGGCGACCATGCCCACGGAGTGGATGCCCATGGCGATGATGCCGGCGGTGGCGCCCAGGCCGAACATGCGCAGGAACACGATGGCCAGCACCAGGTCGGGGATCGCCCGGGCCAGGACGATGAGCGTGCGTGCCGTGCCCTGGGAGAACCTTCCCCGGGTGGTGGCGTTGGCGGCGGCCAGCGCCACCGGGACGGACAGCACGACGGACAGGAACGTGGCCAGGAAGACAATGGCCAGGGTCTCGAAGACCAGGACGAGGGTCTCGGCCAGTGGCGGGAAATCCAGGGGGAACATCCGCTGGGCGAACGCGACGGCGTTGTCCAGGGACTGGGCGATGGTCGCCAGGTTGATGCCCAGGGAATTGACCGACCAGATCCCCGCCGCCACGAGGCCGATCAGCACGAGGACGGCCGCGGCCGTCCCCACCCGCGGGGCGGGACGCGACGGCAACTGGACGCTGGGCGGATGGGTGGCGGTCGCGGTCATGCGTGATCACCGACCCCGGCGCTGACGCTGGCACGCTGGTCAGCCGGTCGCGGACCGGGCTGCCAGTCCTTGTGCTCGTGCTCGTGTTCTGGGGTGTGCTCGTCGAGGTCGAGGCCGGAGACGCTGGTGTAGATCTGGGAGGCCTCTTCGGCGTGCAGGCTCTCGGTGGTGCGGTCCAGGACGATCCGCCCGCTGCGCAGCCCGATGATACGGTCGGCGAAGTCGATGGCGAGCTGGACCTGGTGCAGCGAGGCGATCACCGTCAGGTCGTTCTCGGCGGAGATCTCGCGCAGCAGGCCCATGACGTCCCGGGCCGAGACCGGGTCCAGGGATGCGACCGGTTCATCCGCCAACAGGACCTTGGGGTGCTGCATCAGCGCCCGGGCGATCGCCACGCGCTGCTGCTGGCCGCCGGAGAGGGTGTCAGCACGCTGGAAGGCCCGGTCGGCCAGCCCGACGCGGTCCAGCTTCTCCAGTGCTTCGCGACGCACGTCCTTGGGGTACATCATCAGCGAGAGCCGGGGACCGGTGAGTGAGCCCAACCGGCCGGTGCACACGTTCTCCAGCACCGACATCGGGCCGATGAGGTTGAAGTGCTGGAAGATCACGCCGATCTCCCGGCGCAGAGACCGCAGGGACTGGCCCCTGAGCGTGGCCACGTCCTGGCCGAGCACCGAGACGGTGCCGGAGGTCGGCCGCCGCAGTCCATTGAGGTGACGCAACAGGGTGGACTTACCGGAGCCGGACAGGCCCAGCAGCACCGTGATCTTGCCGGTCTCGAACTTCGCGCTGACGTCGTCGAGGCCCAGGACGCCGTCGCCGAAGTCCTTGGTCACCTGGTCCAGGTGGACGGCAGGGGCGCCGGTGGTCAAACGGGGTGAGGTGTCGACGGCGGGGTGGGGGGCAACCATGGTCATCTCCGGTCAGTTGACGCTGTGGCAGGCGTCGGCGTCGGTGGCGTCGCAGATCTCGCGGATGGCGTTGAAGTCGGAGTCATCCACCGGCAGGTAGCCGTACTCGATCTCCTCCGGCAGGACGCACTCGGCCTCGGAGGCACAGATCCCGGCCTCGACCAGGGCGGGCTTGTTGGCCTTCTCCCGGATGACGGTGGAGATCTGCTCGGCCAGCTCGGGCTCGATGGTGTCCAGGTTCAGCGCGATCGGGTCCTCCGTGATCGGCGCGGACTCCCAGATCGGCTTCAGCGCGCCCTCTTCGACCTGGTCGGAGCTGACCAGGGTATTGAGCATGGTGTCGTGGGCGAAGGCGGCGTCGCAGGAGCCGGCGTCGAGGGAGAGCAGCGAGGCATCGTGGCCGCCGGCCAGGACCGCCTCGGTCTCGGTCTTGAGATCGATGCCCTCGTCCATCAGGCCCTTCATCGGCACCAGGTAACCGGAGGTGGAGGCGGCGTCCACGAAGCACACCTTCTTGCCCTTGAGGTCGGCCAGGTCCTGGATGTCGGAATCGGCCCGGACATAGGCCAGCGAGGTGTAGGCCGGCTGCTTGTCCTGGTCGCTGGTCGGAGCGGCGACCGGTTCGATGTTCATGCCGGAGTCCTTGCCGATCACGTAGGAGAACGGGCCGTAGGAGGCGATGTCGATCTGTCCGGCGCGCTGTCCCTCGATGACCGCGGCGTAGTCGGAGGCGTTCTGGAACTGGACGTCGACGCCGGTCTCCTGCTCGATGAGCTGGGTGATATTGGAGTAATCGCTCTCCAGGGAGGCCGAGGACTCGGCCGGGATGGCCGCGAAGGTCAGGGTTTCGCCGGACCCGCCGGCGCCACAGGCGGCGAGGAACGGAACGGTGACGACAGCCAGGGCGGCAGCGCGGACGGCGGGGGACTTGAGATGGGTGGTCTTCATGGGACGGTTCCTTTCGGAGGGCAGCACAGGTCAAAAGCTCGAGGGAGCAGGACAGGGTTAGCTGATGTATTTCAGCGGGAGGAGCCGGGGCGAGTGAGTCTTCGGGGCGCGGCCCGGTCGCGCCCTATTCAGTGTGCACCAAAGTGGAGAGACATGTATATACAAGTTGGGGTTGTTCGGCGAGTGTTCACGGAATCGTCATTCGGGCGACGGGCAGGACCTCAGAATCCGGGGACGTCGCCCCCGGTGAGGGCGAGTTCGGCGATGCCGAAGGACAGGGTCATGCCGATCCCGGAGGTGACCACGGCGACAGTGGTGCGCTCGTCCGGGCGCTCCAGGACGAGGTTGGTGGAGGAGCTGTCCGCGTAGCGGCCCAGCCACCGCTGGCCGATCATCGGGGAGTCGATGCCCAACAGCTGGGTGGAGCGGTCCAGCAGCAGGTTGCCGATGCGTTCGTCGATGAAGGGCTCCGGGCTGGTGGCATAGGCGTGACTGTCGCCGATGAGCAGTCCGCCCTCGATGCCCGTCACCATGAGGTTGGCGATGCAGTCGACGAGCTCCGGCTCCCGCTCGGCCAGCTCGCGGCGCAGGGCCTGGGCGGAGGGCATGGCGGTGAAGCCGTCGTACCGGGTCAGCGATGTCCCGGTCAGCAGGGCAAGGTCTGCCGGCACGCGCCGGGGCCGGTCGATGAGGGACATCACCAGCGTGCACGTCCGGATGCCGTGCTTCTCGGCAAGGGTGGGGAACAGGTCTCTGAGCCCGTAACCGGGGCAGACCACGATCCGGGAGGCCGTGTACTCGCCGCGGCTGGTCTGTGCGACGCCATCGGCCACCGCGGTGACTCGCGTGCCCCAGGCGAACTCGACCCCTTGCCCGCTGAGCCAGCGGGCCAGTGCGGGCGCCGCCTCGCGAGGATTGACGCGCATGTCCCGGGGCAGGTGAGCTCCGGACACGGCCTGCAGATCGGGGTTCCCGATCGACTCGGCCACCTCCGCGCCGCTGAGGAGGGTGACCTGACCGGCCCCGCGGTGCTCGGCGAACTCGTGCAGCACCTGCTGCTCGGCCTCCGTCATCGCCGGGATGTAGGTACCCGACTCCGCGGCCCAGAAGCCTGCCTGGGCGGCAGCCCGCTGCCAGCCGGCCCGGGCACGGTCGGCCACGCCCTGGACGAGGTCGGCTTGGCCGGTGAAGCAGGCGTGACCGAAGTTCTGGATCGAGGAGCCCACGGGGCGATCCTCGCCGTCGATGACACGGACGGACTGGCCCTGCTCATGGGCCAGGAAGGCGGTCGCCAGGCCCAGGATGCCGGAGCCGACGACCAAGAGGTCGGAGTGATTGTGCATACAAGTGATGGTACGAGTGCCAATCGTCCGAATTCCTCAATGTGTATACATGTTTGACAACTGTTCATCTAATGAACGTGGCCCAAGGAGGCGCGCAAAAAATGGGGAGAGTGTGAGCCTTCTCAGGGTTCGACAAGAATCCCCCTCTAGTACTCAGGGGTAACCCGGGTTAGTGTGTCTATACATTTAGTCGTCAGAAGAAGAGAAACGGCGTACGGTGCCCGCCAGGGCTGGCATCGGTAACGCAGCACGTTTCTGTGGGGCGCAAGGCCGGTGTGCCGCAGGCCCCGCACCGATTGTGAGGGGGCCGGTTCACACCCATGGGCAATGGACGTCAGCAACATGAGGAGATCACCGCGTACCTGCGGTCCGCGATCAGCAGTCACGAGTTCGCGCCCGGAGACCCGCTGCCCTCCGAGTCGGAGTTGTGCCAACGGTTCGAGTCCTCCCGGGGTCCTGTGCGTCAGGCCATGGCCACGCTGCGCTCGGAAGGACTGATCTCCTCCGGCCGGGGCCGGCGCACCATCGTCTTGGACACCGTGCCGACCCAGTCCTTCGACGGAGTGATCTCCTACTCGGAATGGTGTCGGCAGTCCGGCTTCGAAGCCGGGCAGATCACCCAGAGCGTCACCCGCCGACCCGCCGACCCGACCCTGGCTGCCGCCCTGGAGATCGAACCACGAGCTCCCGTGGTCTCCATTTTCCGGCTGCGCTTGCTCAACGGCATCCCGGCCATGGTCGAACGCTTGAACTACCCCCTCGAGGTCGGCCAGCACCTACTGACGTTCGACACCGACTCCGGATCCATCTACCAGCATCTGATCGACTCCGGGGTAGACATCAACAACGCCACGCGCACCATCGACGCCATCGGCGCCGACCCGGACGACGCCCAGCTCCTCGGCATTACCGAGGGCGCGCCACTGCTGAGAGTCCGTCGCCGCGCATTCACCAGCAACGGGACCCCGGTCGAGTCCTCCGACGACCGCTACCTACCCGGGACGGCCAGCTTCACCCTGAACACCATCCGCGGAAATCCCTCCCCCCTATCCATGGTCTCCGCCCGGTAGGCCGGCCACACGCGGCCGGCCGCGTGGAGCTCCGCGGTGAAGAAGGATCTGCCGGTGAAGGGCCTGCCCGGTGAGTCCAGCTCTGCACAGAGCGGTGATGGCAGAATCCACTATCCGCTTTCTCGGCAATCAAGAACCGCGGAGGCCATTTCAGCGCAGCGCACCTGCCCACGGCGCGACAGAAGGTCCGCAAAGCGCGGGCAACACTCGTACACCGATTGCGAGAATCGCAATCACCCAACGGCGTCCCGCGCCTCAGAATGCGACCTTGGGGCTCTCCAAGGCATCGCTGCATCACCGGCATGGTCACCACACGCGACGACGGCCTTAGAGGAAAGGTACTCGTCAGACCAGAATCAGGGACCGTTCAGAGCCCTACCCGCACCGTTACTATGTGCGAAAACCGCGCCTAGCAATCTTCCACTCGACGTAATCGCGGTTCCCGGCGCGCCCCGGGAGGGTGGCGCTGCTGCAGCACTTCCGCGGCTGGCGGGTGCGCACGGCGCAGGACCGCTTCGACCCGTCGGTCGCCGGGCTCATGGACTTCCGGCCGCCGCAGCCGCGCGGCGGGGTCGCCTTCGGCTACGTCCTGCCGACCTCCCCCCGGGAGGCGCTCGTCGAGTACACCGAGTTCTCGCGGGAGGTCCTGTCCGACGAGGCCTACGAGTCGGCGCTGGTCGACTGGACGTCCGGCGTGCTGGAGCTGGGGCCGTTCGAGGTGCTCGCCGTCGAGCAGGGCGCGATCCCGATGACCGACGCGCCGTTCCCACGCCGCGTCGGCGAGCGGGTGTTCCGGCTGGGAGCGGCCGGAGGTGCGACGAGGCCCTCGAC
>JAPFFX010000399.1 GCA_026645375.1 Citricoccus sp. WCRC_4
AACCGTCCCGGGCGCCTCCCGGCCGCCATGACCGCCTCGGCGGCCGCGGCGTCCGCGGCCGGTGCGTACGGCGTGTTCTTCGGCAGTATCTGGACCCTCGCCGCGGACATGGGCGTGGACCGCCTCTCGGTGGTCACGGTGCTGGCAGTCGTCGGCATGACGAGCTGGCTGATCGCGACGAACGGGCTGTGGGCCCGCCGCAGCGACTGGTCCACCCGGCGGTGGGCGGCGATGGACAACGTGGCCACCGTCATCACCGTGGCCGTCGCCGCGCTGATGATCTACGCAGGGCTGTTCCTGCTGCTGTTCGTGGCCTCCGTGGTGGTGGTCCCGCCGCACTACCTGACGGAGACGCTGGGCGTGGAGGCCGGGATCCAGCACTACCTCAAGCTGTCCTGGCTGGCGGCCAGCCTGGGGCTCATCGCCGGCGCGATCGGCTCCAGCTTCGACGACGACGAGGCCATCCGCAACGCCACCTACTCCCTGCGCGAGGCCGAACGGCGGGCCCTGCACCAGCGGCTCGAGGACCTCGACGAGGAGTCGGCCGAGCACCGCGCCCACGGCACGGGACCATGACGGTAGCGTCACGATCCACGACCGTCCCGGCGGGGCCTTGTCAGGGGGACCCAGGGTGTCGCTAGTGTGGGACACGAGGACCCGGCGGGTCCACGGACCGGCGGCCATGGCTGTGAATCCGCTGGGAACCGGCCGTCGTCGGGGTGCTCACGGGAACAAAAACCGGTGCTGAGCCGGTTATACAGGACAGTTGACCCGGCGCCCGGCAGACCACCGGCGGGTGCGTTCCCAGAACTCGTACAGGAGAAACCAGTAGACATGATGAAGCAACCGGTTACCATCAACGGAATCACCCGTTGGCTGGCGACCGGAGAGAACATTCCAGCAGCCACTCCAGAGACCAAGGAGCACGCCGTGCCAGTCCTTCGCCAGGAAATCGGAGATGTGCTGCGAGACGTGCGACAACGCCAGGGACGCACCCTGCGTGAGGTCTCGCACCATGCCCGGGTGTCCCTCGGTTACCTGTCCGAGGTCGAGCGCGGCCAGAAGGAGGCCTCCTCCGAGCTGCTGTCCTCGATCTGCGGGGCCCTGAACGTCCCGATGTCCCTCATGCTCCGTGAGGTGTCGGACCGCATCGCCCTCCATGAGGGCGTGCACATCCCGGACCACATACCGGCAGACCTGGAGGCCGGCTACCGCCGCGACTCCCTCGGCGATGCCCTGCCCAACGAGGTCCCGGACGATCTCGGCCAGCTGGCCGGCAGCCACTGATCACCGACGCGGCCGCAGACCCCCGCGGTCTGCGGCCACGGTCGTGTCCGGTGCGGAAGGGATCCCATGAGACTGAGTGAATTCCGCCGTCTGATGGATGAGGAGTTCGGCCCGGCCAACGCCGGGGTGATCGCCTCGTCGCTGGTCCTGCCCACCCTGGACACCACCGCGGACCGGGCCCTGGACGCCGGGTGGGATCCCCGCCGCGTCTGGCTCGACGTCTGCGACCTCCAGGGCGTTCCCGAGCACCGGCGGCTCGGCCGGGACATCCCCCCGAGGGACTGACGCCCCTGGACGGGCGGACACGCCGGTCACGTCTTCGAAAATACGTTCGAATGACGGTAGTCTCCTGCACAGGACTTCTCCGGAGCCGGAACCCGGGTATGTCATCCACAGTGACCGTCCTGTCCCGTTAACTCGTCCGGGCGGCCGGTTAGGTTTCTCTACAGCACAAGGGATCGGCCCGACGGCCGCCCGTCACCAACACACACCCAGGGGTGAATCATGGCGTCAGCCAACGACCGCGAGAAGGCACTGGAAGCCGCACTGGCCCAGATCGACAAGCAGTTCGGCAAGGGGTCGGTGATGCGCCTGGGCGACGACGCGCGCGCGCCGATCGAGGTGATCCCCACCGGTTCGGTGGGCCTGGACGTCGCCCTCGGCATCGGTGGCCTGCCGCGTGGCCGCGTCGTGGAGATCTACGGACCGGAGTCCTCGGGTAAGACCACCGTGGCCCTGCACGCCGTGGCCAACGCGCAGCGCAACGGCGGGATCGCGGCGTTCATTGACGCCGAGCACGCGCTGGACCCGGAGTACGCCCGGAAGCTCGGCGTGGACACCGACGCGCTGCTGGTGTCCCAGCCGGACACCGGTGAACAGGCCCTGGAGATCATGGACATGCTGGTGGGCTCCGGTTCGCTGGACATCATCGTCATCGACTCCGTGGCGGCCCTGGTGCCCCGTGCCGAGATCGAGGGCGAGATGGGTGACAGCCACGTCGGCCTGCAGGCCCGCCTGATGTCCCAGGCGCTGCGCAAGATCACCGGCCGGCTGGCCCAGACCAAGACCACGGCCATCTTCATCAACCAGCTGCGTGAGAAGATCGGCGTGTTCTTCGGCAGCCCGGAGACCACCACCGGTGGTAAGGCGCTGAAGTTCTACGCCTCGGTCCGCATCGACGTTCGCCGCATCGAGACGCTCAAGGAGGCGGGCAACGCGGTCGGTAACCGCACGCGCGCCAAGATCGTCAAGAACAAGATGGCCCCGCCCTTCAAGCAGGCCGAATTCGACATCATCTACGGCGAGGGCATCTCCCGGCAGGGTTCGCTCATCGACATGGGCGTCGAGGAGGGCATCGTCAAGAAGTCCGGCGCCTGGTTCACCTATGACGGCGACCAGCTGGGCCAGGGCAAGGAGAACGCCCGTCGGTTCCTCAAGGACAACCCGGACCTGGCGGACGAGATCGAGACCAGGATCCTGGAGAAGCTGGGGATCGGTGTCGCGCCCGAGGAGGATTCGGCCGCTGAGCCTCAGCTGCGGGCCGTCTCCGGGGAGTCCCCGGCCTGATGACCCGCCGCCATCTTCGTGTGGTGCCGGATCCGGACCTTCCCGAGCACCTCGCGGACGATCCGGAGCCGGCCGCCGAGGAGGTGGCCCGCTCCATCGTGTTGCGCCAGCTCACCGCCTCACCGAAGTCGCGCAGGCAGCTCGAGGAGAAACTGGCGGAGCGCCAGGTGCCACCGGAGGTGGCGTCCGCGGTGCTGGACCGGATGGAGGAGGTGCGGCTGGTCGACGACGAGGCCTATGCCGAGTCCTATGTCGCCTCCCGGCAGCGCAGCCGCGGCCTCGCCCGCGGCGCGCTGCGACGTGAGCTCCATCAGAAGGGCGTCACCGGTGAGGCGGCCGAGCACGCCCTGGAGACGATCAGCGAGGACAGCGAACGGGCCGCTGCCATTGAACTGGTGGAGAAGAAGCTCCGCGGCCGGCCGGCGCCCTCCGGTGATGACCCCGAGTCCCGCGCGGAACGGGACAAGGTCGTGCGTCGGCTTGCCGGCATGCTCGCCCGGAAGGGCTATGCGCCCGGCATGGCCCTCGGGGTGGTCAAGGACGTGCTGGGCGGGCTGGACCTCGAGGACTAGAATGCTGCGGTGACTTCCGCCCTCCTGACCCCCGATGACCGCACGTACCAGGTCCGCACCTTCGGTTGCCAGATGAACGTGCACGACTCCGAGCGCATCTCCGGCCTGCTCGAATCCGCGGGGTACGCCCCGGCCGACGAGGCCACGGAGCCGGACCTCGTGGTCTTCAACACCTGTGCCGTCCGGGAGAACGCGGACAACCGCCTCTACGGCAACCTGGGCAACCTGCGCTCGGTCAAGGACAACCACCCGGGCATGCAGATCGCGGTGGGCGGCTGCCTGGCGCAGAAGGACCAGAAGACCATCCTGGAGAAGGCGCCCTGGGTGGACGTCGTCTTCGGCACCCACAACATCGGCTCCCTGCCGGTGCTGCTGGAGCGTTCCCGCCACAACCACCAGGCGGAACTGGAGATCCTCGAGTCCCTCGAGGTGTTCCCCTCCACGCTGCCCACCAAGAGGGATTCCACCTACTCGGGGTGGGTCTCCATCTCGGTGGGCTGCAACAACACGTGCACCTTCTGCATCGTCCCGGCCCTGCGCGGCAAGGAGAAGGACCGCCGCCCCGGGGAGGTCCTCGCCGAGGTGCAG
Source organism: Citricoccus sp. WCRC_4 (assembly GCA_026645375.1). GTDB lineage: Bacteria > Actinomycetota > Actinomycetes > Actinomycetales > Micrococcaceae > Citricoccus. The sequence goes on from JAPFFX010000399.1 coordinate 4,014, forward strand.
GCACTGGTGGACGCCGGCGCCGTGGAGGTCACCCTGCTCGGCCAGAACGTCAACACCTACGGCGTCGAGTTCGGGGACCGGGGGGCCTTCGCCAAGCTGCTGCGGGCCTGCGGCGAGATCGACGGCCTGGAGCGGGTGCGGTTCACCAGCCCCCACCCGGCCTCCTTCACCGACGACGTCATCGAGGCCATGGCCGAGACCCCGAACGTGATGCCGCAACTGCACATGCCCCTGCAATCCGGCTCGGACAAGGTGCTCAAGGACATGCGCCGGTCCTACCGGTCGAAGAAGTTCCTCGGCATCCTGGACAAGGTCCGCGACCGGATCCCGCACGCCGCCGTCACCACGGACATCATCGTCGGCTTCCCCGGGGAGACCGAGGAGGACTTCCAGGACACCCTGGCCGTCGTGGAGGCCTCCCGGTTCTCCTCCGCCTACACGTTCCAGTACTCCATCCGCCCCGGCACGCCCGCGGGCGAGATGGAGGACCAGGTGCCCAAGCACATCGTGCAGGAGCGCTTCGAACGGCTGACCGCCCTGCAGGACCGGATCAGTGCGGAGGAGACGGCGAAGCTTCTCGGCACCCGGCAGGAGCTGCTGGTGACCAACCA
>JAPFFX010000400.1 GCA_026645375.1 Citricoccus sp. WCRC_4
GCCCGGGGGCACCCCCGCGGCCCGCACGGCGCGGCCGTCGTCGGGCCCGTCCCGGCCCGCCGTCGTCGAGCCCGTGCCGGCCCGGAACTTCTCGGGACGTTCCGTGGCCCTGCTGGTGGTGCTGTTCGTGGCCGCCGTCCTGCTGGCCCCGACCCTGCGCGTGTACCTGGACCAGCAGGCCGAGTTGCGGGCCGTCCAGGAGGACATCTCCGCCCAGCAGGAGGAGCAGCGCCGGCTCACCGCCCAGATCGCCCGCTGGGACGATCCCGCCTACATCCAGCAGCAGGCCCGGGACCGGTTCAACCTCGTCATGCCGGGGGAGAAGGCCTACATGGTGATCGGCGGCGACGAGACGATCGAGGATCCCGTCCCCGGTCCGGCCAGCCCCGGTGAGGTCAACCCGGACATGCCCTGGGCCGACGCGCTCTGGGATTCCGTGGTGCGGGCCGGCACGGACTGAGATAGGCTGATCCGCCGCCGTACCCGTCCGTACCCGTCGTCAGCCCCGGAGGATTCGTGAATCAGGACCTGGACCGCACGCCCACGCCGCAGGACCTGGACACCATCAGCCTGCAATTGGGGCGCCCGGCCCGCGATGTCGTGGAGATCGGGGCGCGTTGCGTGTGCGGCAACCCGCTGGTGGCCACCACGGCCCCGCGGCTGTCCAACGGCATCCCCTTCCCCACGACCTTCTACCTGACCCACCCCGTGCTGACCGCCGCCGTCTCCCGCCTCGAGGCCGCCGGGGTCATGGCGGAGATGACCGAGCGGCTGCAGCAGGACCGGGAGCTGGCCGCGCACTACCGCGCCGCCCACGAGGCCTACCTCACCGAGCGCGACAGGGTCGGGGCGGTGGCCGGCACGGACGGCGTCCCGGAGATCCGCGGGATCTCGGCTGGCGGCATGCCCGACCGCGTGAAGTGCCTGCACGTGCTGGTGGGCCATTCCCTCGCCGCCGGGCCGGGCGTCAACCCGCTGGGGGACGAGGCCCTGGAGGCCATCCGCCAGGACTGGACCACCGATCGGTGCTGGTGTGCCGGGGCCTGGGACCCGGAGGCGCCCGTGCCCAGCCGGGACCTCAGCCGCCACGTGCGGCGCCTGGCCGGTGAGCGCAACCCCGTCATGACCGAGACGGAGGCCCCGCCGACCGCGGCACGGCGGCAGGCCACCCCGGCCGGCCGAGTGGTGGGCGCCATCGACTGCGGCACCAACTCCATCCGGTTGCTCGTGGCCCGGGTCGAGGGGCCCGACGGCGGCGCGGCCGGGGGAGTGACGGGGGGCGCCGGCGGCGTGGGGGCCGTGCGGCTGGTGGACCTGCACCGGGAGATGCGCGTCGTGCGGCTGGGCGAGGGCGTGGACGCCACCGGGCAGCTGTCCGAGGCCGCCCTGGAGCGCACCTTCGCCGCCGCCGAGGACTATGCGCGTACCCTGCGCCGGCTGGGCGCCGAGTCCGTGCGCTTCGTGGCCACCTCGGCGAGCCGGGACGCCCGCAACGCCGAGGTGTTCACGGCGGGCATCCGCGAGCGGCTGGGCGTGGAACCGGAGGTCATCTCCGGGGACGAGGAGGCGGCCCTGTCCTTCGCCGGGGCGGCCTCGGTCCTGGACCCCGGCGCACTGACCGGCGTTGACGCCCCCGCGGGCACTGAGGGCAGCCCCGAGGGCCCGGCCGCGGCGGACGGCAGCGACCGCACGGTGCTCGTGGTGGACCTCGGCGGCGGGTCCACCGAGTTCGTCCTCGGCACGCTCGACGGCCCCGAGGGCCCGCAGGTCACCCAGGCGATTAGCGTCCCGATGGGGTGCGTGCGGTTCACCGAACGCCATCTGCACGGTGACCCGCCCACGCCCGAAGAGATCGCCGCGGCCACCGCGGACATCGACGCGGTGCTCGACGAGGTCGAGGCCGCCGTCCCGCTCGGGCAGGCCGCCGCCGTCGTCGGGGTGGCCGGGACCATCACCACGGTCACGGCCGCCGCCCTGGGCCTGACCGAGTACGACGCCGCGGCGATCCACGGCACCCGGCTGGACCTGGCGACGACCACCCGCATCTCCGGACAGCTGCTGGCCGCCAGCCGGACGGAACGGGCCGCGCTGCCCTACATGCATCCCGGCCGCGTGGACGTGATCGGCGCCGGGGCCCTGATCTGGTCCACCCTGCTGCGACGCGTGGAGCGTGCCACCGGGGGAGCGGTGGCCTCGGCGATCACCTCCGAGCACGACATCCTGGACGGGATCGCCCTGTCCCAGCTCGCGTGAGGACGGGTCCGGCCCGGCGGGTGCTCGCGGCGGTCCTGGTCGCCGGGCTCACCCTGGTCTCCCCGGTCTCGCCCGCATCCCCCCTGGCCCCGTCGCTGCGGCCGGCGGCCGCGGACGAGTGGCGCGAGGGACAGTACTGGCTCCAGGAGTACGGATTCCGCCAGGCCTGGGACCGCACCCGCGGCGAGGGGGTCACCGTGGCCGTCATCGACACCGGGATCGACGCGGCCCACCCCGACCTGACCGGCCAGGTGGTCGGCGGCACCGACGTCTCCGGGGCCGGCGGGGCCGAGGGCACCGCGCCGGTGGGACCGGTGCCCGAGCACGGGACCCTCGTGGCCTCCGTGCTCGCCGGGCACGGACACCACGGCGGGGACCGTCCCGCCGCCGGGCCGGCCAGCCCCGCCGCCACGGGATCCGCCACGGGGTCCGCCCCGGCCTCCCCGTCGCCGTCGTCCGAGTCCCCCGCCGCCCCCGTGGAGGACGCGACCGGCACGGAACCCGGACCGGACGGCGTCATCGGGGTGGCGCCGGAGGCGAGGCTGCTGTCGGTCTCGGTGAACCTGGGTGATGACAACCCCCACGGGCCGGCCCCCGAGGACCAGATCGCCGAGGCCGTCACCTGGGCCGTCGACCACGGCGCGGACGTCATCAACATGTCCCTGGGCTCCAATCGCCAGGACTGGCCGGAGAGCTGGGACCGGGCCTTCCTGCACGCGGAGCAGAACGACGTCGTCATCGTCGCCGCAGCGGGCAACCGCGCCTCCGGTGCCATGACGGCCGGCGCGCCCGCCACCATCCCGGGGGTGCTGACCGTCGCCGGGCTGAACGCCGACGGCACGGCCAGCTGGGACGCGTCCACGGAGGGGATCTCCATCGGCGTGGCCGCACCCGCCCACCCCCTCGTCGGCGCCGTCCCCGGGGGAGGCCACCAGCAGTGGCAGGGCACCAGCGGCGCCGCACCGCTGGTGGCCGGGCTCGCCGCCCTCGTCCGGTCCGCCCACCCCGAGATGCCAGCCCACCAGGTCATCCACCGGATCCTCAGCACCGCCCGGGACGCCGGCATCCCCGGTGAGGACCCCGTCTACGGCCACGGCGTCATCGACGCCGCGGCCGCGGTGACCGCCGAGGTGGAACAGGTGGACCGCAACCCCATGAACACGATCGCCGACTGGATCCGGGTGCACCGCCGGGTCGAGGGCCCCGCCGCCGCACCGGCGGGACCCCCGGCGGCGTCCCCGAGCGGGCCGGCGTCGACCCCCGCACCGGCGGCCACCGCAGTGCCGCAGGCCGCCCCGCCCACCGACCCGGTCCCGGGCCTGCAACCGGCCCTCGTGCTGGGGACCGGGCTGGCCGTCGTCGCCCTGCTCGGCACCGGCGTGGTGCTGGCGATGCGGCGGCGCGGGCGCTGACATTGTGACTTTGTGAGAAGTTTCACGAAGTGACGGCCGCGGGTCTAGGGTGTAGCCCATGGCTATTACCCCGCAGCTGTCTCCGAAGCCCCGTGTCCTGATCGTCGGCGGCGGTTACGCCGGCCTCTACGTCGCCAAGAACCTGGAGAAGAAGGTCAAGGAGCGTGGCGGCGTCGTCACCCTCGTCGACCCCCTTCCGTACATGACCTACCAGCCGTTCCTGCCGGAGGTCGTCGGCGGGCACATCGAGGCCCGCCACATCATCGTGGATCACCGCACCCACCTGAAGCAGACCGAGGTCGTCCAGGGCAAGGTCGTCAAGGTCGAGCACGCCCGCAAGACCGCCACCGTCCGGACCCCGGACGGCACCGAGTTCGAGGTCCCGTACCAGGACGTGGTCGTGACCGCCGGGGCCACCACCCGCACCTTCCCGATCCCGGGCCTGGCCGAGGCCGGGATCGGCATGAAGACCGTCCAGGAGGCGCTGGCGCTCCGCAACCAGATCCTGGACCGGATCGAGGTCGCCTCCACTATGACCGACGCCGCGGCACGCTCGCGCGCCCTGACCTTCGTGGTGGTCGGCGGTGGCTTCAACGGCGTCGAGACCATCTCCGAGATGGAGGACCTGATCCGGGCCGCCATCCGGAAGAACCCGCGCCTGGCCCAGTCCGACGCCCGCATCGTCCTCGTCGAGGCCATGGGCAAGATCATGCCGGAGGTCGGCGAGGACCAGGCCGTCGGGGTCGTCGAGCACCTGAAGTCCCGCGGCATCGAGGTGCTGCTGAACACGTCGCTGTCCGGCGCCGAGGGCGGCGTGCTGAAGCTGATCAACATGCAGGACAAGTCCGATGCCGGGTCGTTCGAGGCCGACACCCTGGTCTGGACGGCGGGCGTGGCCGCCAACGCCGTCGCCAAGCAGACCGACTTCCCGGTGGAGCCGCGGGGCCGGATCGAGGTCACCCCGACCCTGCAGGTCAAGGACGGCGAGGACGGCGTCCTCGAGGGCGCCTGGAGCTGCGGCGACGTGGCCGCCGTGCCGGACCTGACCGGTGACGGCCCGGGTGGGCACTGCGTCCCCAACGCCCAGCACGCGGTGCGCCAGGCCCGTCGCCTCGCCGCCAACCTGCTGGCCGTCCGCTTCGGCGAGGGGGCCGTGGAGGAGTACGTCCACAAGTCCCTGGGTGCCGTCGCGGGCCTCGGCGTCGGCAAGGGCGTCGGCAACCCGATGGGCCTGAAGATCTCCGGCATCCCGGCCTGGATGGCGCACCGCGGCTACCACGGCATGGCCATGCCCACCTACGAGCGCAAGGCCCGCGTGATCACCAACTGGGCCCTGTCCGCGATCTTCGGCCGGGACACCACCGCGATCGAGGAGCTCGAGACCCCGCACAACGCCTTCCTCGAGGCCGCCGGTGGCGAACTGAAGGCGGGCCGGTTCTCGAACCGCAAGGCCATCGGCCACGCCGAGCAGTACGAGAACGCCTGAGCGTCCGGGAGCCCCGTGCTCCCTCGGTGCACCGCCTGACGACGTGGTCCGCGTGGTGAGGCGCACCGATCACGCGCTGCGGCCCGGTACCCTTGAGGGGTCCCGGGCCGCAGCCGTCCGCCCCCGTGGCCCAATTGGCAGAGGCGAGCGACTTAAAATCGCTGTGTTGTGGGTTCGAGTCCCACCGGGGGCACCACGCATGAAGCGCGTCCACGAGACCGCGCCGGCCCCGCGGGCTTCCCGAGCCGCCGCCAGGACCTCCCGGGTGGGGCGGCCCCGACCTACACTCGGGACCGTGACCCAGGCGAAACCGGCCCCACGCATCGCCTCCTGGGCCCGGTACCGCGCACCTGATCCGCGCACCGGTTCCATCAGCAGGCCCCGCCTGCAAGCGGCCTTGGAAGCGGCGACCGCACAGCACCCGGTGACGATCGTGGCCGCCCCCAGCGGCTACGGGAAGACCACCGCGGTGGCGACCTGGGCCGCGTCCCACGCCGGTGCGGTGGCGTGGCTCTCCCTCGGTTCTGCGGACAGCGACCCCGTCATGCTCGCCTCCGGCATCGTGGAATCCCTTCAGGCCCAGTCGTCGGGTGGGCCGCACGCATCAGGCGCTTTCCTCGGCATCGATCCCGAGCGAGGCATCAAGGCGGTGTACCGACAGGTCTGCCGGGCCGCCCAGGACCTGGATGCGGAGGTCTACCTGGTGATCGATGACGCCCAGCGTGCCGGTGAGGGCCTGGGCACCGGCCTGCTGAGCCTGCTGGTGGAGAGCAGGCCCGATCAGTTGCGCCTGGTCCTGGTGGGGACGTCATTCCTCGAACTGGCACTGTCCAGGATCCTCCTCACCGACCCCGGGGCCCTCGTGTCCAGCGAGGACCTCGCCTTCGACGTCGAGGAACTGTCCCGGCTGTGCGCGCACCTCGGATCGGGGCTCGGAACACAGGACCTGATGGCGGACTGCCAGGGCTGGCCCATCGCCACCCGCATGGCGATCCTGGGCGGGCAGCGCCCCGCCCCGGCCGAGCAGGACGCGCACACCCGACTGGGTGACTACGTCCGCGACCACGTGCTCGCAGCGCTGCCCGGGCACCTGGCGTCGTTCATCCTGACGGCCACCGCCTGTGCCGAACTCACGCCGGACCTCGCCGTCGCGGTGTCCGGGAGGGATGACGCGGGGGCCCTGCTGGAGGACCTCGCGAGGCGGGGCATCTTCCTCCACCGCTTCGACCTGGACGGCAGGGTGGCCTACCGGTGGCACCCGGTCTTCGCCCGTCAGTGCGGCCGTATCCTGTCCACGGACCAGGGCGCGCAGTGGCGGGAGGCGCATGCCCGGGCCGCCCGGTTCCTGGAGGCCACGGATCCGCTGGCGTCCATGGGACACCTC
>JAPFFX010000401.1 GCA_026645375.1 Citricoccus sp. WCRC_4
CCGTTGTTGACGACCAGGGCGTCCTCGGCCTCCGGCAGGGCGGCCAGCAGCGCCGCCCGCGTTCCGGCACCCCGCCGGGACCGCACCCCGGAGGCGAGGTCCATCTCCACGTCCACGTAGCCACTGGCCGTCACCAGCGCCTGGACGGCGGCATCGGAGAGCGGCGCCCGGCCCAGGTTGGTGTGGACCACCACCCCGGTGGCGTTGAGCACCGGACGCAGGCTGGTGGCCGAGCGGGCGGCGAGGTCGGCCACCAGGGCGGGGGCGACGTCGTCGGGGGCGATCTGGCCGGAGCGGGCACGTTCCTGCGCCCGCCGCACCGTCTCCCGCAGCACCGTCTCGCTGAGCCGGGACCGGGCGGCCGCGACCTCGGGCAGGGCCAGCAGGTCATCGGTGCGCGGGATCCGGCGGCGGGGATCCTGCGCGACGCGCTGCTCGGTCACGGTCCTCCTCGGGCAGGCGGGCGGGTGCACTGCGGGGGGGCAGGCATCGACGTTGGCGGAGGCGGACGGGAATCGAACCCGCCAGGCCGGGATGCCCGGCCTCACCGGTTTTGAAGACCGGGGGGCCCACCAGGACCCGGACGCCTCCATGGTCGAAACTACCACCGGGCGTGGCTACAGTGGCCGCATGGAGACCACCGCGCCGGGCACGACGACCGAGACCGCCACCACCCACGCCACCGTTGCCCGGGCCGCGGACGGCACCAGCCCGACGACGGACGCCCCCGTCCGGCTGACCGGTTACGCCAGCGGCGGCGGGTGTGCCTGCAAGATCCCGCCGGGTGAGCTGGAGGATGCCGTGCGGGGGCTGGTCGGCCGGCAGACGCCGGGAGCGGCGGAGGTCCTCGTGGGCCTGGACGACGGTGACGACGCCGCGGCCGTGCTGCTGCGGGAGGACCTGGCCGTGCTGTCGACGGCGGACTTCTTCACCCCGATGGTGGACGACGCCTATGACTTCGGCCGGATCGCGGCCGCGAACGCCCTCTCCGACATCTATGCCATGGGCGGCACCCCCGTCGTCGCCCTGAACCTGGTCGGCTGGCCGCGGTCCGTGCTGCCGATGGAGCTGATGAGCGAGATGCTGCGCGGGGGCCTGGCCGTGGCCACCGAGGCCGGCTGCCCCGTCATCGGCGGGCACTCCATCGACGACCCGGAACCCAAGTACGGGATGGCCGTCACCGGCGTGGCCCATCCGGACAGGCTGTTGCGCAACGACGCCGCCGTGGCGGGGCTGCCGATCACGCTCACCAAGCCGATCGGGGTCGGACTGCTGAACAACCGGCACAAGCAGACCGGTGAGGTCTTCGCCGCCGCCATCGCGTCCATGACCGCCCTGAACCAGGACGCCGCGGACGCGGCCCTGGCGTCCGGGGCGCGCGCCGCCACCGACGTCACGGGATTCGGGCTGCTGGGCCACCTGCACAAGATGATGCGGGCCTCGGGCGTGGGCGCCGTCATCGACCGCTCCGCGGTGCCGCTCGTGGAGGGCGCCGCCGAGGCCCTGCGCGACGGCTTCGTCTCCGGGGGCACCCGCCGCAACCTGGACTGGGTGCGCCCGCACGTGAGCGCGGACGCCTCCGTGGCCGAGGACGACCTGCTGCTGCTCGCCGACGCCCAGACCTCCGGCGGGCTGCTCGTCGTCGGGGAGGTGCCGGGCTACCCGGTGATCGGCGAGACGGTGGCCGGCGGCGGGATCCGCGTGCGGTGAGCTGACCTGCCGGTCTCAGCCCGCGGTGGTGATGGAGTCGTGCGTGATGCCGGCGCGACGGCGGGCCTCCAGCCGGCGCTTCTGCGGTTCGATCGTGTAGCGCGGGTCCATCGCGGAGTCCTTGCCGGCGTAGAACACCCCGAACCTGGTGAACGCCGACGCCGCGACGAGCGCCGCACCCGAGGCCGCCGCCACCCAGCGGCTGGCCCGAGGGGCGGTCCGCGCGGTCACCCCGGCGGCGACCGTGCCGATCCCTCCGACGACCGCCAGCCGTTCGCTCCACCGCATCAGCCACCCGGGGCGGCCCTGGTGCAGCGGTTCGGCGGCCACGGGGTCCATCCGGCGCTCCATGGCCTTCGCGGCGACCAGGTCGCCGGCCACCCCGGCCAGTGCGAGGGCACGGGCCGGTCCGGCCTGGCCGGTCGGCGTCGTGATCATGGCCATCCCGCCGGAGGCCAGTGACGCGGAGGAGACGAACACGAACGGCAGGTCGTCCTTCGCGGCGTTCCACGTGGGCATGGCGGTGTCCGAGAGCAGCACGGCGGTGTAGCCGGCCAGCGGCGCGCCGAGCAGGGCGGCCAGGGCACCGGCCGGTGCCTCGAATGCGTGCAGCACGGACCGCAGCGGGCCCAGCGGCAGCACCTCACCGGTCATCCGGTCCACGTCCGCCACGGCGGCCACGCCGGCACCGGTGCTGAACCCGGCCAGGATCCACGATCCCAGGCTCATGGGCGAGGTCGGCTTGATGGTGCGCAGCATGTTGAGGAACCGCTCGGGCCGGCCCAGGTCCGCCACCAGGGCGAGGGCCCCGACGCCGGCCGTCCCGAGGGCGGTCAGCCGCGCGCTGCGCCGCAGCGCGTCGCGGCCGGTGAGCTGCGCGCCGAACGCCAGGAGGGCGGACCCGCCGGCGATCCCGCCGCAGACCAGGTACAGCGCGACCCGTTCGTCCCACGGCGGGGCCTTGACCACGGGGCGGCCGTAATAGCCGTCGGCGGGGACGAACTCGGGCTCCGGCACCATGGCCATCTCGCGCGCGCCGTCGCTGCCGGCCGGGGCCAGTCCCCCGCGGCGCCTGCCGGCACCGGG
>JAPFFX010000409.1 GCA_026645375.1 Citricoccus sp. WCRC_4
TCCCAGTCCCGCTCGTCGATGAGCCGGGCGAGGTCCCCGGACGGCTCCTGCTCCACGGCCAGCACGCCGTCCTGGAGGTGGTACCGCGGGGCGTCGACGGCCTCCTGCAGCGGAGCGTCCTGCAGCGCCCAGGCCACGAGGACCCCGGAGAGGATATTGGGGATCTGGTGCCCGCCCGGGCTGCCGAGCCCGAGTACGGGACGGCCCTCGTCATCGAGCACCATGCTGGGGGCGGACCAGCTCACGGACTTGCGCCCCGGCTCGGGCCTGTTCGCCGGGGACGCCTCGCTCTCGAAGCGGGAGAGCTGGTTGTTGAGGAAGAAGCCGCCGACGGAGGCCGACTCGCTGCCGCCCCAGAAACTCGTCAGGGTATTGGTCATGGAGACGGTGAACCCGGACTGGTCCACGACCGTCAGGTGGGTCGTGTTGCCCGCGGTCACCGCGCCGGCGGCCGTCACCGGGCCCGCGCCGTCGTCGTGTCCGGGGGCCCCGGCGGCGGTTCCGCCGGCCAGCAGGCTCACGCGGTCGGCGATGCCGGAGTTGCGCGCGGGATCCGTGAGCTGATCGACCGGGACGTCCACGAAGTCGGGATCCCCGAGGAAGTGGATGACCGACCCCTCGGCCGCGATCCACGCCTCCGACAACCGGTCCACGTAACCCGCCGTCCCCGGCTCATGCTCGCCGACCCCCAGGGCCTCGGCGACCTGGAGCTGCTGGATGAGGGCGGCACCGGGCAGGGGCGGGGCGGCCGAGAGGACCTCGTAGTCGCCGAACTCCCCGCCGACCGGCTCCACCTGCTCGGGTTCGTAGGCCGCGAGGGACGCGGCGTCCAGCCCGTCGACCTCGCTGAGCCGATCCGCGATGCCACCGGTGTAGAACGCCTCGGGTCCCTGGTCGGCGATCGTGGTCATGGTCCGGGCCAGGTCCTCCTGCACCAGCGTCTCCCCCGCGGCCAGGGGCTCGCCGGAGTCGGAGTGATAGTGCTCCAGGCCCTCGATGGAGGCCGGGCCGAAGTCCGACCGCATCCGCAGGGCCAGGAAGTCGGAGACGGGGAAGCCCTCCCGCGCCAGGCCGATCGCCGGCTGCAGGACCTGCTCCCACTCCAGCGTCCCGTGGTCGGCATGGATCTGCGCGAGCCCAGCCACGAATCCCGGGACGCCGGTGCCGGAGTCCGGGATCCGCCCGTCCTGGGCCACCACCTCGCGGTAGTCATAGCTCGTGGCCTCCTCGCCCGGGGCCGCCAGGAGAGCCGAACCGCCCCCGCCGATGCCCGAGGCGTAGGGCTCCACCACGGCCACGGCGAAGGCCACGGCCACCGCGGCATCAGCGGCGTTGCCTCCCGCGTCCAGGACCTGCATACCCGCTTCGACGGCCTCCGGGTGTGCCGCGCTCACGCCGTACTGGTCCAGTTGGGCGGCCGCGCCCGTCGGGGAGGTGCGTGGGTCCGCGCTCTCGGAGGGACTGGGAGACGCGCTGTCACCGGCAGACGACGACGGCGCAGCCGGGGAGGGCGTTCCGGGCGCCGGTCCGGGGGTGGGCGCCTGGCAGGCGGACAAGGTCAGGGCGGCCGTCAGCAGCGGCACGGCACCGAGGGCCAGTTGCTTCTTCATGGGCTCCTTGAGGACAACAGGTCGCCAGCGGAGATCACGGTGCGATCACGACGACAGCCTCCATCGACTATCCCACACCGTGCCTCTCCCCGTCCGGCTCCGGACGACGGCCGTTCCCGTGTCCGCAGCCCGCACCCGGTCTCGCGACTGGCCGGAGTACGGTCCGCGCAGGATTCTCTGCTGCGGCGCACAGTCCCTGCCAAGGTTCGGCCCGTACCGTCGAAGACGTCACAAGGTGCGAGTGATGATGACAGAAGGCCCCGGCAGTCCCCTCCGCCGGGGCCTTCGCCTTGCCCGGTCCACGGCCTACGCTGTGTCCATGACCGGCACCGACAGCCCCTCAGCCCCCGGCCCCACCGGCTCCTCCGATGTCGACGCGTACATCGCCGGGTTCCCCGACCTGGCCCGCGCCCTGCTGACAGAACTGCGGGACCTGGCCCGGGCCGTGGTGCCCGAGGCCACCGAGACGCTGAAGTGGAACGAGCCCGCCTACGTCCACCCGCGCGGGACCATCCTGTTCCAGTTCTCCGGTCACAAGGCCCATGCCAACATGACCTTCACGCCCACCGTCCGGGAGGCCTTCGAGGACGAGCTGGTCAACTTCGAGACGGGCAAGGGCTCGGTGAAGCTCTTCTACGGCCAGCCGGCGCCGCACGACCTGCTCGAACGGATGATGCTGGCCCGGTTGCGCGAGTACGAGGACGAGGGCGTCACCTGGATGTAGCCGGGCCCCTTGTCCCCTGGGCCTGCGCCCCTAGACTGCCCCCATGCCCGATCCCACGGACCTCCCCGACCCCGGCGTACCCACCGCCGTCCTCTTCGTCGACCTGCAGGAGGGCTTCTTCGAGTTCCCCGACCTGCGGGACACCCGTGCCCTGCTGGTCGATGAGTCGAACTGGCTGGCCGCCCAGGCCCACGCCGGCGGCCACCCCGTGTTCGTGGTGAACACGGTGCACCAGGAGGACAAGTCCACCTGGACGCTGAAGATGCTCGAGGACGACCAGGGCTTCAACTTCGAGGGCACGTGGCAGGCCAGCCTGCTCGACGGGCTGGACCTGGAACCGGCCCGGCACCTGGTCAAGACCCGGGACAGCGCGTTCTTCGGCACCGACCTGGTGGAGCGGCTGCGGGAGGCCGGCGTCCGCCGGCTCGTGCTGGCCGGCGTCACGGCGGAGTCCTGCGTCTCGGCCAGTGGCCGGGATGCCTTCGCGCACGACTTCGAGGTCGTCTACGCCCGGCAGGCCATCGCCTCGTCCGATGCGGAGCGCGGCTGGACGGACCTGGAGAACGTCAGCGCGGACTTCCGCCAGACGATCCTGAACCGTCCCGAGATTCAGCGGCTACTGACCGCGAAGTAGTCCTCCGGCCGTTTCCCGCCGGCGAGGTCCCCGAGCACCGCGAGCAGCAGATGCCGTTCCTGGACCTTGATCCGCTCGTGCAGGACCTCCTCGGTGTCCGTGGCCAGCACCGGCACGGCGGCCTGGGCCAGGATCGGCCCGGTGTCCACGCCGGCGTCGGCGATGTGCACGGTGCACCCGGTGACCTTGACCCCGTACCGGAGGGCGTCCCGTACCCCGTGGGCGCCCGGGAAGGCCGGCAGCAGGGCCGGATGGGTGTTCAGGTACCGGCCGCCGAAGGCCTCCAGGAACTCCTCGCCGACGATCCGCATGAAGCCGGAGGAGAGCACGTAGTCCGGCGCGTACGACGCCGTCTTGGCGGTCAGCGCGTGGTTCCAGGCGGCCCGGTCGGGGAACTGCGCGAAGTCCACCACGAACGTCTCGATCCCGGCGGCCGAGGCGCGGGCCAGCCCGCCGGCGTCGGGACGGTCCGCCCCCACCGCGGCGATCTCCACGTCCAGCCGGCCGGCGACGACGGCGTCGATCACCGACTGCAGGTTGGTGCCGGATCCGGAGACGAGGGCCACGATGCGCATGGCCTCCATCGTAGGTCCACGTAGGGTGAACCCATGATCTCCTACAGATCAGTCACCAAGCGCTTCGCCGACGGCACCGTCGCGGTCCAGGACTTCAGCCTTGACGTCCCCCGCGGCACCCTGACCGTCCTGGCGGGGTCCTCCGGCTGCGGCAAAACCACCCTGATGCGCATGGTCAACCGGATGGTCGACCCCACCTCCGGGCAGGTGCTCGTCGACGGCCAGGACGTGGCCGGCCGGGACCCGGTCGCCCTGCGCCGGCGCATCGGGTACGTCATGCAGAACTCGGGACTGCTGCCCCACCGCACCGTCGCCCAGAACATCGCCACCGTCCCGCGGCTCAACGGCGTGGACCGCCGGGCGGCCCGGCGGCGCGCCGGGGAGATGATGGAACTCGTCGGCCTGGACGCGACGCTGGCGGACCGCTACCCGGCACAGCTCTCCGGCGGCCAGCAACAGCGCGTGGGCGTGGCCCGCGGGCTGGCCGCCGACCCGGACATCCTCCTGATGGACGAACCCTTCGGTGCCGTGGACCCGCTCGTGCGCTCCGAGCTGCAACGCCAGCTGCGCCAGCTGCACGGCCAGATCGGCACCACCATCCTGTTCGTCACCCATGACATGGACGAGGCCCTGGCCCTCGGCGACCAGATCGTGCTGCTGCGCGCGGGCGCGCACATCGCCCAGCAGGGCACCCCGCGGGAATTCGTGGCCGAGCCCGCCGACGACTTCGTGCGGACCTTCCTCGGGCTGGACCGCGGCCAGCGCACCCTGCACCGCGAACGCGCCACGGACGGCTCGATCGTGGTGGTGGACGCCCACGG